>NZ_JBHXJK010000006.1:0-131463 GCF_042723255.1 Amycolatopsis thailandensis | reverse complement strand
GAAATAGGGACGTTGAATGTCCCTATTTCCACACACCCCTCGAGCCTTTCGGGCCACCTGGCCGTGACCGGTCCGGTCACGCGGGACTGTGTGGATTTCCGAGCGTCCAACGCACCAAAATCCACACAGTCGGCGCCCGAGTTCCGGTGCCACGCGGAGTCACTGACCCGGTCCGCTCCAACCCGAATCGCCACTCACGACCAACGTTCGCGCCAGCGTCGCCGCGAGCCGCTCCGCCCACTCGTCCAGCTCCGCCGCCGACGGTTCCCGGTCCTCGAACGAAGCCAGGAACGCGTACTGGAAACACGCCCCGAGCAGTAGGGACGCCGACGCCTCCAAGTCCGCGTCCTCGCGAATCCGGCCCAGTCTGCGCTCTTCGCCCAGGTATCCGGTGACGCGCGCGAGCGGGACGTCCGGCCCGCGCCGCCTGCTCAGAACCTGCTCCCGATGGGTCGCGAGCAGCTCCCGCGACGAGAACAGCGACACCGCGATCGGGAAGCTCTCCAGGTAGAACGACAGGGTGATCCGCGCCAGCCGGGCGAGGTTCGCCGCGAGCGGCGTGTCCGAGGACGTCCCGGTGGTCTCCATCAGCTCGTCCAAGGTCGACCCGAGCGCGGGCAACTGCTCGGTCAGCACGCTCGTGAAGATCTCGGTCTTGTCCTTGAAGTGCTTGTACAGCAACGCCTCGGAATAGCCCGCGGCCTGGGCGATGGCCTTCGTCGTGGCGTGCGCGTAGCCCCGCTCGCGCATCACCTTCGCCGCCGCGGCGACGATCTCCTCGCGGCTTCCCATGTTCGCTCCTGAGGGCTTCTCAGCGTTCGCTCGACAAGTGGTCAGTGAACACTCACCATAGTGGGTGAGTGTTCACTAACCCAGGAAGGCGTGACCATGAAACTCACCGTTCTCGGTGCCACGGGCGGGGTCGGCTCGGAAGTCGTCAAGCAGGCGCTGGCCGCGGGGCACCACGTCACGGCGGTCGTCCGCGACCCGTCCCGGCTGACCACCGAAGGCGAACGACTGGACGTCGTCGTCGCCGGATTGTCCGAGCACGGCGCGCTGACGGAGGCGGTTTCCGGGCGCGACGCGGTGATCTCGGCCCTCGGCGCCCGCGACCGCAACCCGACGACCGTCGTCACCGACGGGGTCCAGGCCGCTCTCGCCGCGCTCGGCTCGGCGGGCACCCGGCGGCTGCTCGTGGTGACCGCCAGCGGTCCGTTCGTCGACGGCGACGGCTTCTTCACCAGGAACGTCGTGAAGCCGATCCTGGGCAGGGTCCTCCGGAACGCCTTCGCGGACATGGTCGCCGCCGAACGGATCGTGCGCGCGAGCGACGTCGACTGGACGATCGTGCGCCCGCCGCGACTGCTGAACGGACCGCACACCGGCGTCATCGCCGCCCGCACCGACGGCAACGTCCGCGGGAGCTTCAGCCTCAACCGCGCCGATGTCGCCGACTACCTGCTTCGCGCGGCCTCGGACGACTCGCTCATCCGCCAGACGGTCTCCATCGCCCAAGGCTGACTCCGCGGTTGTTGCGTGCGCGACGATCGCGACCGGAGGACGAAACGCGGAAGTAGAGTCGCCGGGTGATCAGCCGTGCGGTGGTGCTCGCCCCGATCCTGCTCGCGCAAGCCGTCCGGGTGCGCCGCACGACACCAAGGCTGCCCGCCGCGGCGGGCCCGGTCAGCGGCCTCGTCGCCGGTGACGGCCGCCCGGCGCGGCTCGCGGTGCTCGGCGAGTCCACCGTGGACGGTGTCGGCGCGGCGACACACGCCGAGGCGCTGACCGGACGGCTCGCGGACGAACTCGCGCGGGACGGCGGCGCGGTCGCCTGGCAGGCCGTCGGCAAGACCGGGGCCAACGCCCGTGTCGTGCGCGAGGAGCTGCTCCCGCTGCTCGGACCGGCCGACCTCGTGGTGATCGCGCTGGGCGTCAACGACACGATCGAACTGCATTCGGCCACGCGCTACCGGCGTGACCTGCTCGACCTGATCGTCTCCGTGCGACGTCGCGCCGGGCGGATCCCGGTGGTGCTGGCCGGCGTGCCGCCGATGGGCCGGTTCCCCGCGCTGCCGCGTCCGCTGCGCGACGTCCTCGGCGCGAGATCGGCCGCCCTCGACGCGGCGGCCGCCCGGTTGGCGTTGCTGCCCGGGGTCGTCCACGTCCCGATGCCCGCCGCGATGCTGGACCCCGCGACCTTCGCCGAAGACCGTTTCCACCCCGGTCCCGAGGGCTACCGGCGCTGGGCCGAACAACTCGCTGACGTGAGCCGTCAATTACTCAGTGACACGATTTGGTCGCAAAAGCGCTGATCAGGTCACTCGCCTGCCACAGATTAAGAAATTTCCGCGAAAAAGCTGGCTCTGCGTGTATCTGGTGGCAGCCTCGTTGCGTCCTATGGAGCAGTCGAGGAAATGAGGGAACCCGATGACGACCGAGACCAACACCGCACCCGTCGACGACGAGGCCACGGCCACCGAAGACCTCGAAGAGACGACCCCGAAGCCGGGCCCGATCACGGCGCCGGTCCCGCCCCGTCCCGGTGGTGTCCGCCCGGACGGCAACTGGGACCCGAACGGCACCAAACCGCCGGTGAACTGAACGAACACGGACAGGTGATGTCCGGAGGCCGAGGGGGCCTCCGGGCATCACCTCCGGGTGCTCCTTCGGGGGAGGGGGACACCTGGACGCGGGCCCGTTGGGGAGCGGGCCCGGGGGGAGGGAAAAAGGACCGGCCGGTGCGCAGTCCACACCTACTCGCGCCGGCCGGTGCCTTTGTCCTCGACCCAGACCGTGGGGGACGACCGAAACTCGACAAAAAAGTTAGTGACTTGATGTATCCCAGAGCCTCTTGCACGCTCCTTCTCCCCGAAGGGCCCGCGATACTGCCAGCGCCGACACGAAGACACGTCCGAAGTGGGGCAGATACGGTGACCGACGTGCAAACGACCGAGGTAGACCCGCCATGGGAAGGACTGACCGGTGCCGATCTGCATGCCGCCTGCATGCGCGCGGCGCGGGCCGGTGACCGCCAGGCGATGGACAGACTTGTGCTCGAGCTGACCCCGCTCGTGTGGCATGTCGCGCGTGCGAACGGGCTCGATCGCCTGACCGCCGAGGACGTGGTCCAGACGGTATGGCTCGCCCTGTTCAGTCAGCTCGAGAAACTCCGTGACCCCAAGGCGCTCGCCGCCTGGTTGATCACCACCACCAGACGTGAAGCCCAACATCCTTTCGGCCGCCGCGCCCAGCCCGTCCCGCTGACCGACGAGCTGGCCGAAAGCATGGAGAGCACCCATCCGGCCCCCGAAGAGGAAGCCGTCCGCGCCGACCGGGATCGCCGGGTCTGGCGCGCCTTCCTCCGCCTGCCGCACCGCTGTCAGCAGCTCCTTCGGCTGACCGTGCTCGCCGGGCGGGCTGAATACCAGCTGGTCGCCGAAGCACTCCGCATGCCGCGCGGCAGTGTCGGCCCGACCAGGGGCCGTTGCCTCGAATCGATGCGCGACCTACTGGCCCACGAAGGGGGAAGCCGATGAACGACCTCGGGACGCCGGGGGAGATGACCTCCCCGGGCGATGAGGCCTTGCTCGCCGATATCGGGCGCTTCATGGACGAACTGGACCCGCCACCGGGAGACCTGGTGCAGCGGGTTCAGTTCGCGCTCGCGCTCGAAAACCTCGATGTCGAGGTCGCCCGCTGGGAACGGATGGACGCCACGGCCGGCGTCCGCGGCAGCGACACCGGCACGATCACCTTCACCGTCAGCGACCTGACCGTGATGATCAACCTGACCAAGATCGGCAAGAAACACCGGATCGACGGCTGGCTCGTGCCCGCCGGCGAGTACGGGGTGGAGGTCCGCGTCGCCGAACACGGCACGAGTTCCACCACCGCCGACGAGGGAGGCCGGTTCGTGCTGGACAACGTTCCCCAGGGGACCACCCAGATCGTGATCCACCTCGGTGACGTGACCTGCCGCCGGACGGTCGTGACCCCGACGGTGGTGCTCTGACCGGACGGCTGTTCCGTAATGCGGCGTGGGTGTGCTCCCATAGTGCGTGTGCCCGCGCAGCTTCCTGTCGTCGATTCTGTAGCCGAGGCGGCAGCCGAACTGCACCGTCAGGCCAGGGCCGCGGCCTCCGATCACGGGCCCGGTGCGGCGATCCGGTTGTTGCAGCGGGGTCTGTCGCGCCTCGGGCCGGTCGAGCCGGACAGCGTCGAACGGCTGGCGATCCGCGTCCGGATCCTCATCAGCCTGGCGGCCGCCGAGGCGGAGGTCGCCTCGCAGCAGGACGGATTCGCCCGGCTCTCCGAAGCGGAACAGGTCCGGCTCCAGCTGCCGGAAGGCGACATCAGGCGTGAGCTGAGCTTCACCGTCGTACTCCAGCGGGCCGTGGTCCTGATGAGGGCCGGGCAACTGGATGAGTCGCTCGCGCTGTACAACGCCGCGATGCCGAACCTCGTCGCCGAGGCGGCGAAGCACAGTCTCCTGCTCACCCGGAACCTGGTGAACCGGGCCTGGCTGCATCTCCAGATGAGCAACCCGGACGCGGCGCACACCGATCTAGTCGCCGCGCTCGACATCGCCGTCGAGCACGGGCACCGGATGCTCGAAGGAAAGATCCGGCACAACCTCGGCGATCACGCCCAGCTGCTCGGCGACATCCCCGAAGCGCTCCGGCATTACGAGCAAGCGGCCTCCATCTTCGTCACCGATGGGCCCGGCTCGCTGCCGCTCGTCCGGCTCGACCAGGCGAAGGCCCTGCTCACCGCCGGTCTCGCCGAAGAGGCGGCACGACATCTCGACGAAGCCATCCCCGAACTCCGCGGCAACGGCGCGCACCATGTCGTCGCGGAAGCGGAGGTCGCGCGTGCCGGGGCGGCCATCCTCGAGGGTGACCACGTGCTGGCGAAGAAGCTCGCGACGTCCGCACGGCGGAGTTTCCTGCGGCGCGGTAACGGCCGGTGGGCGGAGATCGCCGAGTTGACCCGGCTCCGCGCGGACGCGGTGAAGGTCTTGGCGGACGGGGAGAAGAAGCCGTCCGGGAAACTGCCCGAACAACTCGCCGATCTCGCCATCCGGCTGGCCGGACTCGGTCTGCGCGACGAAGCGGGCGCGGCCAGGATGTTCGCGGTGCGGCTGCTGCTCCGTCGCGACGAGACGGTCGCCGCGCAGGAACTCCTCGCCCAGGTGCCGAAACCGCGGCAGACCACGCCGATCGACCACCGGATGCTGCTCCGGTTGTGCCGGGCGGAGCTCGCCGTGGCGTCCCACCGGCCGCGTTCGGCGCTCGCGCAGGCGCGGGCCGGGTTGGCGGAACTCGGGCAGATCCGCGATCGCATGGGCGGGCTCGACCTCGTCTGCGGGACGGCGGCGCATGGCGAGGAACTGGGCAAACTCGCGTTGAGGCTGGTGCTCAAGAAGGCGAGGCGCAGCGGCGCCGGGGCGAAGAGCCTGTTCGCGTGGCTGGAACGCACGCGCGCGCAGGTGTACCGCTACGAACCGCTCCCGGTCATCGAAGACCCCGCGCTCGCCCGGCACATCAACGAAATGCGGCACCTGCAAGGGACGATCCAGGCGCGGCGGCTGTCCGGCGAGCCGGTCGGGAAACTCGAGGAGCGCTACGACCGGTTGCAGCGGGAGGCGACCCGGCTCGGGTGGTACACCAGCCAGTGGGGTCGTCCGCGGCCGGTTTCGGCGCCCGAAGAGGTGGTCGAGCGGCTCGGGGATCGCGTGCTGGTCAGCCTGATGGGGTACAACGACACCCTGTACGCGGTGGTCGTCGACCGCGGCCGGTTCCGGCTGGTGAAGCTGGGGCCGCTCGCGGAGATCGTCGAGACCGCGCGCCAGCTGCACGCGGACCTCGACGCGCTGGCCCCGGACAACCTGCCCGCGCCGCTGGTCGAGGTCGTCACCGGCTCCGCGCGACGCCGAGCGGACAAACTCGACAAGCTGATCTCCGCGTCGCTGGCGAAGACGCTGGAGAACCGCGAGCTGATCATCGTGCCGATCGGTTCGCTGTACGCGTTGCCGTGGGGCGCTTTGCCCTCGCTGCACGGACATCCGGTGTCGATCGCGCCGTCGGCGACCGCCTGGGTGACCGCGTCCGGGCGGCGGAACTCCGGTCCGGTGCTGCTCGCCGGCGGTCCCGGCGTGCCGGGTTCGGTCGGTGAGGTGCGGAACCTGCGGACGGTGTACCCGCAGGCCCGGCTCGTCGACGGGAAGGACGCGACCAGCGAGACCGTCCTGTCCGCTTTGGACGGTTCCGGGATGGCGCACCTGGTCGCGCACGGCGCGCACGAACCGGCGAACGCGCTGTTCTCTCGGCTGGAACTCGTCGACGGTCCGCTGTACGCGCACGAAACCGCCCGGCTCGCGAAGCCGCCGGAACGGGTGGTGCTGGCCGCGTGCGAACTCGCGATGAGTCACATCCGGCCGGGCGAGGAAGCGCTCGGGTTCGCCGGGACGCTGCTCGCCAGCGGCTCGCGGACGGTCATCGGCGCGATCGCGCGGGTCGGGGACAAGGCGGCCGCCGACGCGATGTCCGACCTGCACCGTCGGCTGGCTTCGGGGACCGCACCCGCTTTGGCGCTCGCCAAGGCGACCGCCGCCGATCCGCTGCGGCGCCCCTTCCTGTGCCTTGGGGCGGGCTGAAGGGGACTTTCCCCGCATGCGACGCGGTGAAGGACGCTTTCGCCACGTGGGACGCGGCGAAGGACGCTTTCGCCACATCCCACGCCGCGAAAGGTCCCTTCGCCGAGTCCTACGCGGCTAAGGCGTCCTTCAACTACCCACAGGACTTGTCCACAACCTTCGCCACCTGTGGACAACTCCGCCGATCCGCCTTCCCCGTCGCCCACCCCCGATAGACTGGACTCGGGGTCGCCCCCCTGGGACGGGTGGGGGGTGGGGTCAGGGGCGTTCGGCGTGTTTCACCAGGCGGGTCGCCAGGAGTGAGACCACGGCGCGCAGGGCCTTGCAGGCGGCGGCGCCGGTGCCGGGGACCGATTCGGTGAACCGGCCGGTCCAGCGCAGATCCGTACCACCGGAGGCGTTCGGCGTGAACGAGACTTCGGCCCGATAGTCCTTCAGCGGCGCGAGGCCCGCGAAGCCGTAGACGTGCTTTCGGTCCTTTTCGTACTCCAGCGTCTCTTCGTGGATGTACACCGGCCACAGGCCGACAGCCCGGACGGCGCCCACTTCGTCCGCGTCCGGCTTCCGCGCCCAGCGCGAGTGGAACACGATCGGCTTCGCCCATTCCGACCACCGGGAACCGTCGGCCTCCAGCGCGAACAGGGAAGCGGGCGAGGCGGTGCTCGTCCGGTTGATCTCGAAGGAGTACGTCTTGCCCATGTGGCGACGATAACCGCTCCCACCGCGACGGATAAGTCAAGATAGAGGCGTGAGCACGACGCGCCGCGAGATCGCCGCACCGCATTGGCTGGTGCAGCTGCTGCGCAGCACACCGGTTCCCATCCCGTGGAACATGGTCGCCCGCGCCGTCCTCGCGCTCGCCGTGCCGCTGGCCGTCGGCTACGCGCTCGGCGACATCGGCGTCGGCGCGCTCATCTCCACCGGCGCCCTGCCCACCGTCCTGTCCGAATCCGCCGGCCCGTACCGCTACCGCGCCCGGCGGCTCGGCGGCGCCACCGCGGCCGCCGCCGTCGGCTACTTCGCCGGACTGATCACCGGTGGGATCCCCGCCGCCTCCATCCCGGTCGTCGTCGCGGTCGCGGCGATCTCCGCGCTGATCAGCGCGGCGGGCAGCAACGCCTCCGTCGCCGGTCTCCAGATGTTCGTCTTCTGCGTGCTCGGCACCGGCCAGCACGTCACCGGCCTGCGCGTCGAAATCCTCCTCGGCTACTTCTGCGTAGGCGCCGCCTGGAGCCTGCTCATCGCGCTCGCCACCTGGACCTTCCGCGCCACCAGCCCCGAACGCGGCGCCGTCGCCCACGTCTACGTCGAACTCGCCGCGATGCTGTCCGCGACCGACGAAGCCACCTCCCGCGTCGCGCGGCACCAGCTCACGACGGCGATGAACACCGCCTACGACCGGCTGCTCACCGCCCGGTCCTGGCTGTCGGGCCGCGACGCCACCTACCGCCAGCTGCTCAACCTGCTGTCCGCCAGCACCCCCGCCGTCGAGGCGTCCGTCGCGATGGTCAACGCCGGCCGCCAGGCCCCACGCGACGTGATCGACCACTTCATCGCGACCTCGGCCGCCGTCCTCGCGAACCAGGAACCGCCGAAGCCACCCGAAGCGCCCGAAGACGCCGACCCGGTCCTAGCCGCGCTCTACGCCGGACTCGCCCGCATCACCAAGGGCGACGACCGGAAACGGCGCGAGGTCCAGCCGTGGCACAAACGCCTCCGCGCCTGGGCGGGTTCGCTCATCTCCGGCCCGCTCACCTGGTTCGCCGCGCTCCGTCTCACGCTGTGCGTCGCGATCGCCGAAATCGTCGCGCTGCTCGTCCCGTTCGAGCGCTCCTACTGGATCACGCTCACCGTCGGCATCGTCCTCAAACCGGACTTCGGCTCGGTCTTCGGCCGCGCCGTCCTGCGCGGCATCGGCACGGTGATCGGCGTGGGCATCGGCGCGGCCGTGCTCGCCGCGGGCGGCGAAGGCTGGCTGCTGGTCCTGCTGATCGCCGTGTTCGCGGGCGGCGTCGCGGTCGGCAAGGTCCGCAACTACGGCATCCTCAGCGCCTTCGTGACGCCGCTGATCATCCTGCAGATGGACCTCGCCAGCACCGGAAGCTGGAACGTCGTGCTCGCGCGGCTCGTCGACACCGTGCTCGGCTGCGCGATCGTCCTGCTCTTCGGCTACCTGCTGTGGCCGGGCAGCCGTCGCCCACAGGTCGGCGGACGGCTCGCCGACGGCCTCGACAGCCTGGTGAAATACGTCGACAAGGGTCTCGTGCTCGCGCCGTCCGGCGAAGCCCGGCTGGAACGCTCACGAGCCCGCCGCCGCGCCTACCGCGCACTGGCCGACCTGCGGACCGCGTTCCAGCAGGTCGTCGTCGAACCCTCCGCCGCCGGACGGCAGGCCGTCGCCTGGTGGCCGGTGATCGCCGGACTCGAACGCGTCGCCGACGCCGTCACCGAGGTCGGCGTCACCCTCGGCCGCGGCGCCCCGGCCCCAGCCGACGACGAGATCGCCCTGCTGACGGCCGCGCTCGCCGAACTCGCGGCCGCCATCCGCGAGGAACGCGACCCGGCGGAGATGCCGATGCCCGACAACGAACAGCTCTCCGGCGTCGTCGACCAGATCGGCGCCGCCTTCGACGCCGTCCGAGGTCCCGACCTCGTCGAGCGCGCGCCGCTGCGGCTGGTCCGTCGATTCCTGCCCTATCACCGTCGGGCTTGACCTTGACATCGTGACAAGGTCTTCACTGATGGCAGGAGGTGATCCCCATCAACACGACACAAAGGACGGACACGCGCCTGCTGGACGCGTTGAGTTCCGAAAGCTCGTCGACACGGCTCCAAGCGGCGCTGGCGGCCGGGACACACCCGGACGCCGGGTTCGTCGACACGCTCGTGGCGCGCTGCGCGATCGAGCCGGACTTCTTCGTCCGGGACATGCTGACCTGGGCGTTGACCCGCCTGCCGTCGGAAAGCACGGTGCCGGCACTGCTGGCGGAGCTCGGTTCGAAGGTCGCCCAGGCCCGGAGCCAGGCGCTGCACACGCTGTCCAAGATCGGGGACGCCGGCACGTGGCCCGCGATCACTCGGTCGCTGCTGCACGACGCCGACGACGAGGTCGCCCGAAGCGCTTGGCGTGCCGCCGTCGTCCTCGTCCCCGACGGGGAGCGGAAAAGCCTGGCCACGGACCTGGCCGCGCAACTCGGTCGCGGCGACCGGAAGATGCGGCTGAGTCTCAGCAGGGCACTCGTCGCGCTCGGAGACGAGATCGAGCCGGCCCTGCGCGAGGGCCTGGCGAGCGCCGACCCCGAGGTGCGTGTGCACGCCCGCGCCACGGAACGGCTCTTGCGCGACCCGGACGCCGATTTCGACCCGGCCGTCGACGAGGCGAAACGGATCGCCGCGCTCGGCCCGGAACGAACGAGGGAACACGATGCTGATCGGTGAGGTGGCGCGCCGCTCGGGGGTGAGCAGCCGGATGCTCCGGCACTACGACTCCCTCGGGCTGGTGCGCCCGACGGGCCGCACCGTCGGCGGCTACCGCGAGTACTCCGACGAGGACATCCGCCGGATCTTCCACGTGGAGAGCCTGCGCTCCCTCGGGTTGTCGCTACGCCAGATCGGACGCGCCATGGCGGATCCCGCCTTCGAGCCGTCCGATCTGGTCGGCGACCTCATCCGGCGGACCGAGGAACGCCTGAACCGGGAACAGGAACTGCTCGACAGGCTCCGCGCTGTCGACGCCTCGGCGCCCTTCGGCTGGGAGGGCGTCCTGCGCATCGTCGAGCTCCTGCGCGGCCTCAACTCGCCCCACGCCGCGCGACGGCAACAGGCCATCCTCTCCCCGGAGGACGTGCCGATGCCCACCGAACTGTTGGCCGGGGCGGTCCTCGCCGAAGCCGATCCGAACGTCGCCGGCGCCTTGCGGTGGGCTCTCGCGCGGGCGGGCGGCGAGGGAGTGGCGAGCCTCGCGTCCGGCGCGCGTTCGGAGGACGTCGACGTCCGGCGGCGCGCGGTCCACGCGCTCGCCGGGATACCCGGTGACGAAGCGACCTCGGCGCTCACGGAAGCACTCGGCGACCCGGACCCGGCGGTCCGCGCCCGCGCCGCGCTGGCCGTGGGTACCCGTGGCGGGACCGAGGCCGTGCCCGCCCTCGTCCGCATGGTGGTCGAGGGCACCACCGACGTCGAGGCGGCCGAGGTACTCGGAACCCTGGCCAGGGACGCCGGACGCGCGGACCGGATCATGGGCGAGCTGACCGGCGAGCTCGCCACCGCGGAACCAGCGGCGCGGATCCGCCTCACGCAGGCCCTCGCCGAGATGCCGCCTGACCTCGCGAAGGGCGTCCTGCTGGACCTGGCCGAGGACGACGAACGCGCCGTCGCCCTCCTTGCTTCGGCCCTCGCGGGGGCGTTGAAGTGACGGCAGGCGCCAGTCGGCAGGGGCGGTAGCCAGTGCGAGCCTGGCTGCGGGGATATCCGGCTTTCGGTCGATCTTGGCGGCTAGGTTGGCGGTGCCACCTAGCCGGAGGAGCTCATGATGCGTGTCGCCGCTGCCCAGGTTCGCTGTCCGTGGATGGATCGCGAGGCCGGTCTGCGCAAGGTGATCGACTTCGTCGGGCGGGCCGCGGAGGCGGCGGTCGAACTCGTGGTGTTTCCCGAGACCTTCCTGCCGGGATACCCGTTCTGGCTCACTCAGCCCGGTGGCGCGGGACTCGATGACCCCAAGCAGGTGTTGGCCTACGCGGCGTACCAAGAGGCCGCGATCGAGTTGACCGGTCCCGAACTGCGCATGGTCGTCGAGTGCGTCCGGGACCAAGGTGTGTTCACCTATCTCGGGATCGCCGAGCGTGGACCGGGACGCGGCACCGTGTACTGCACGCTGCTCGCGATCGACCCGGTGACCGGGGTGCGTGGCGTTCACCGGAAGCTCGTGCCGACCTTCGAGGAACGGTTGGTGTGGGGCAACGGGGACGGGCACGGTCTGCGGGCGCACCAGGTCGGCGGGGCGCGGGTCAGCGGGTTGTGCTGCTGGGAGAACTGGATGCCGTTGGCGCGGCATGCCCTCTACGCGCAGGCCCCCGACCTGCACGTGTCGGTGTGGCCGGGATCAACGAGGCTGACCGGCGACATCACCCGCTTCATCGCGCTGGAGGGCCGGATGTACTCACTCGCGGCCGGCGCGCTGATCGACTACGCGGACGTGCCCGCCGGTTTCCCCTTGCGGGACGAGATCCTGGCGGCCGGACAGAACTCCCCCTACGACGGCGGATCCGCGATCGCCGGGCCGAACGGCCGATGGATCGTCGAACCCGTCAAGGACGAGGAGCGGCTCGTCATCGCCGATATCGACCCCGCGACAGTGCGGGGCGCCCGGCAGAACTTCGACCCGACCGGGCACTACAGCAGGCCGGACGTCTTCCAGGTGACCGTGGACCGGAAACGACTGGCCCCTGCGGCTTTCCTCGATTAGCCGCGTGAAGGGCCTCGCTTCGGCCCTCGCGGGGCCTTGGTCACCCACCCGGATGGGGGAGGGTGAGCATAGTCTCGAACTCATGTTCGAGTTTTCACGCATAATCGACGCATGCTCGACACTGGTGACACGCTGCCGCCGGGGCCGCGTCACCTGCACATGGTCCGGCCCCATCAGCCCGTTTGGGTCGACCTCAAGCTGGTTTACCCCGTCGGCGCCTCGAAGACCCGCCTCCCCGACGGCCTGGATCTGACCGGCACCGTCCCCGGCCTGCTGGGGATGTGGCGGGCGACGACGACGGCGCACTGGGTCGGCTGGGTGACCTTCCAACTCGGCCCGGTCGGCCGCGGCGGCACGACGCATTCGCAGTGGGTGCTCGCCGAGGCGCTGCGGCCGCGCGAGGAGCGGAACACCTGGTCGGGAAGCTATCCCTACGAGCGGCGACGGTGAATTTCCCGTCCCGTGGACGGCGTTGACTCCGCTCTCGCCGCGCCGCCACCATGAAGACGTGTCCGTCATCCTGAAGTCCTCGCCGACCCGCTCGGCGAGCGAAGGTGTCGCCGCACTGCTCCTGCGTCGTGGACGTCTGGGCTCGCCGCCCGCGTAGCTCCCATCCCGCCAATTCGTCCGCAGGTGAAATCCAGGGAGCATCATGTCCATCGAACTGCCCGACCGTGTCCGCCTCCGCCCCGCGACCGTCCCCGACGGCGGGATCCTCGAAGGACCGCGCGTGCTGCGGCGCCTGCCGGAGGGCGTCGATGAACGTCCGTACGAGCTTTTCGCGCTGCGCCCGCTGGGCCGGGTGATCGGAGCCGAGATCGACGGCGTCGACCTCGCTCGGCCGCTGACTCCCGCCCTCCACGCGGAGCTGAACCGCGCGTTGCTGGAGTGGAAGGTGCTGTTCTTCCGCGACCAGGACATCACTTCGGCGCACCAGCGCGCGTTCGCCGCCAACTGGGGCGAGCTGGAGACGAACCCCTTCATCCCCCAGGGCGAGACCGAGGACACCACCCGCTTCACCAGGTCGGCGACCATGCCCGGATTCGAGAACATCTGGCACGTGGACGTCACGTTCCGCCCCGCGCCGGCGCTCGGCTCGGTCCTGCGGCTGATCGAGGTCCCGCCGATCGGCGGCGACACGATGTGGGCCGACATGGCCGCCGCCTACGACAACCTGCCGGAAGACGTCCGCGCGCGGATCGACGGGCTGACCGCGGTGCACGACTTCATCCCCGGCTTCGCCCGCTTCTCCGACCCGGAACTGCTGCTGCGCCACCAGGACGCGTTCCCGCCGGTCGAGCATCCGGTCGTCCGCACGCATCCGGAAACCGGGCGGCGGACCCTCTTCGTGAACCAGGCCTTCACTACCCACATCGCCGGCATCGACCGCGACGAGAGCGACAGGCTCCTGCGGTACCTGTTCAGCCGGGCGCACGTCCCGGAGTTCCAGGTACGTTTCGCCTGGCGGCCCGGTTCGGTGGCCTTCTGGGACAACCGCGCCACCCAGCACTACGCGGTCAACGACTACCACCCGTACGCGCGAGTGGCCGAGCGTGTCGCCATCGTCGGCGACCGGCCGTTCTGAGGCGTCCCCATGACGGGTGATCGTCGAGGCGGGTCCGCCGGTACCTGTGTGACGATTAGGGCATGGGCATCAACTTCGACGAATTGAAGAACAAGGCCACCGAGGCTCTCCGCGAGCACAACGACAAGATCGAAGGCGGCCTGGACAAGGCGGCGGACTTCGCCAAGTCGAAGTTCTCCGGCCACGACTCCCAGATCGACTCCGGGGTCGGCAAGGCGAAGGACTTCATCAACAAGTTCGACGACACCCCCGACACCCCGCAGAACCAGCAGCAGCCGCCCCAGGGTCAGTAACCCCTCGCATTTCGTCCTCTGGATGCGGTCCTTGCGCGTGCAACTACCGCATTCAGAGGACGAAACGCGTCAGGAGACCTCGCCGATCGCGGTGTCGCCTTCGATCGCCGTGATCCGGCCGCCGCGCTCGCCGAGCGCGATCAACCCGTCCCGCGCGTCCGGGGCCGTCAGGCTGACCCGCACCCCGGCCCGCTCCGCGTCCTTGCTGGTGGCAAACGCTTGCGCGCCCTCGTGACCGGCGTTGACCGTCACCGCCAGACCACCCGTGGACGCCAGCGAACCCCGCGCGGCACCCAGCCTTCCGAGCGCCTCGTCGACGATCGGCAGCAGCGCGTCCCGGTTGCCCTCGGTCATCGCCCGCACCAGCGCCGGGCTCGACCCCGCCACCCGCGTGCCGTCCGTGTAGGACCCGGCGGCCAGCGACATCGCCAGCGGCCCGCCCTGCGCGCCGATCGTGGCCAGGATGGCCGCGAAGATGTGCGGCAGATGCGAGATCCGCGCGACCGTCTCGTCGTGCGAGTCCGCGGGCAGCGGGACGACGTGCGCACCGACGTCCAACACCAGTCGCGCGACCTCGGCCCACGCCGTCAGATCCGTGTCGTACTCGACGCCGAGCACCCACGCGGCGCCGCCGAACAGCGCCGGGTTGCTCGCCTTCCAGCCCGACTCCGCCGTCCCGGCCATCGGATGCCCGCCGACGAACTTCGCGTACGGCGCGCGACGCCGGACAGAGTCGAGCACCGGGCCCTTCACGCTGGTGACGTCAGTGAGCACGCAGTGCCCGGCGACCCGCGAAACGGTACGAAGGACCTCCTCGACCGCGGGCAGCGGCACCGCGAGCATGATCATCGCGTCGCGCTCCGCCGCCTTACTCAGCGCCGCTTCGACCTGCGTCGTCACGTCGAAACCCGCTCTGCTGGCCGCGTCCGCGTCGACTTCGGAGGTCGTCGCCCCGAACGCGGTGCGGCCGATCGAATGCGCCGCGCGCAGCAGCGAACCGCCGATCAACCCGAGCCCGATCACGCATACGTCCCGCACAAGGGTTCATCCTGCCATCTCGGGCGCCACTCGTCAGAGAACGGCGGCGAGGCGCGTTCCCTGATCGATGGCCCGTTTGGCGTCCAGTTCGGCCGCGACGTCGGCGCCGCCGATCAGGTGCACCGCCACCCCGGCCGCCCGCAGGCCGTCGGCGAGGTCGCGCACCGGCTCCTGGCCCGCGCAGACGACGACGGTGTCCACATCGAGCAGGCGCGGCTTGTCACCGACGGTGATGTGCAGGCCGTCGTCGTCGATCCGGTCGTAGGTGACCCCGGTGAGCTGCTCGACGCGTTTCGCCTTCAGCGCGGCCCGGTGCACCCAGCCGCTGGTCTTGCCCAGCCCCGCGCCGATGCCGGACTTCTTGCGTTGCAGCAGGAAGACCTGTCGCGGTGACGGCTCGACCTTCCGCTCGGTCAGCCCGCCCGCCGCCCGCTCGGGATCGGTGACGCCCCATTCGGCCATCCACGCGTCCAGGTCGAGCGCGGGGGAGGTGGTGTGCGTCAGGAACTCGCTGACGTCCACGCCGATCCCGCCCGCGCCGATCACGGCGACCTTGCCGCCCACCGGTTTCCCGTGCCGCACGACGTCCACATAGGACAGAACCTTGGGGTGGTCGATCCCCGGGAGCGACGGCACCCGCGGTGCCACGCCGGTGGCCAGCACGACCTCGTCGAACCCGGCCTCGGCAAGGCTTTCGACGGTCGCGCGGGCGCCGAGGTGGACCTTGACGCCGGTGACCTCCAGCCGTCGCTTGTAGTACCGGATGGTCTCCGCGAACTCCTCCTTGCCCGGGATCTTCCGCGCGATCCCGAACTGGCCGCCGATCTCGTCGTCGGCCTCGAACAGTTCGACGGTGTGCCCGCGCTCGGCGAGGCCGGTCGCGGCCGCGAGCCCGGCGGGTCCCGCGCCGACGACGGCGACGCGCTTGGTCTTCCGGGTGGGCGACAAGGTCAGCGTCGTCTCGTGACCCGCGCGCGGATTCACCATGCAGGACACCAGTTTCCGCTTGAACGCGTGGTCGAGGCAGGCCTGGTTGCAGGCGATGCAGGTGTTGATCTCGTCCTCGCGCCCGGTCTCGGCCTTGCGGATCCACTCCGGGTCGGCGAGGAACGGCCGCGCCATCGACACCAGATCCGCGTCGCCGCCGGCCAGCGCCTGCTCGGCGACCTCGGGCATGTTGATCCGGTTCGAAGTGACCACCGGGATCCCGACGTGCGGTTTGAGTTTCCCGGTCACCCAGGTGAAGGCCGCGCGCGGCACCGACGTCACGATCGTCGGCACCCGCGCCTCGTGCCAGCCGATGCCGGTGTTGATGATCGTCGCGCCCGCCTCTTCGACCTCCTTGGCCAGCGCGACGACGTCCTCCCAGCTCTGGCCGCCCTCGACGAGGTCCAGCATGGACAGCCGATAGATGATGATGAAGTCTTCGCCGACGGCTTCCCGTGTGCGGCGCACGATCTCTACGGCGATCCGGCGCCGGTTCTCCGCGCTGCCGCCCCATTTGTCGGTGCGCTTGTTGGTCCGCTCGGCGAGGAACTGGTTGATGAAGTAACCCTCGGAGCCCATGATCTCGACGCCGTCGTAGCCCGCTTCCTTGGCCAGGAAGGCGCAATCGGCGAACGCGCGGATCTGCCGCAGCACGCCGTACCCGGAAAGTGAACGTGGTTTGAAGGGGTTGATCGGCGCCTTGATCCCCGACGCCGAAACGCTCAGCGGATGGTAGGAATACCGGCCCGCGTGCAGGATCTGCAGCGCGATCTTGCCACCGGCCTCGTGCACCGGAGCGGTGAGTTGCTTGTGTGCCTCGGCTTCCGCGCGCGTCGAGAGCTTCGACGCCAGCGGAAGGAGCCAGCCGGTCCGGTTGGGTGCGAACCCGCCGGTGACGATCAGCCCGACGCCACCGCGGGCGCGTTCGGCGTAGTACTCGGCCAGTTGCGGGAAATGTGCTTCCTTGTCTTCGAGGCCGGTGTGCATCGAGCCCATGATCACCCGGTTGCGCAGGGTGGTGAAGCCGAGGTCGAGCGGGGACAGCAGGTTCGGGTACTGACTCATCGCAGGGTCCTTACGCATCGTGGTGGAATGCCTGGAGGACTTCCTCGAGCCACTCGACGTGGCCCTGTTCGGTTCGGATTCCTCCGCGCAGCACGAGGAACTGATGCAGCGACTGTCCACTGAGGACGCTCGGGTCGGGGAAGTCGCGCTTCTCGATCAGCAGGTAGGCGTCGAGGCGGGCCGCGTGCGCGTCGCGATGCCGGGTGATCTCGGCGGCGACGACACCGGGTTCGCCGAGCGCCGCGCCGCGGATCTTCACGGCGAGTTCCCGGGCCGTGGCCGCGGGATCGGGTTCGGCGAGCCAGCGGGCGAGTTCCGCCCGGCCCGCGTCGCCGACGGTGTAGACCTTCTTGTCGGGTTTCCCGGACTGCGCGACGTGGTCGACGGCGACCCAGCCCGCGTCCTCCATCCGCTTGAGGACGCGGTAGATCTGCTGGTGGGTGGCGTTCCACCACAGCCCGATGGACTTCTCGAAGCGGCGCGTCAGCTCGTAGCCCGAGCCGGACCGCTCGGACAGGGAGACCAGGATCGCGTGCTCCAGTGCCATGCACCCAGTTTCATATGCACCTAGTTGCACTGCAAGGCGACGCGTGTCACAAGTACATGAAGGCCCCCTTCCTGTACCTAGGCGCAAGGAAGGGGGCCTTCATGTACTTCCGGAGCTGTTACGGCTTGCGGGCGATGCCCCCGATCACGCGCGACTCCGAGGGGGCGGCAGCGAAGACCGTCTTCTCGTCCGGGTGCCACGCCGGCGCGTAGACCAGGCCCGGCTCCAGCAGCGGCCAGCCGCCGAAGAACCGCCGGAACTCGTCCATCGTGCGCAGGAAACCGGGGTTCGTCGTGGTCTCGTAGTACTCCAGGATGTCGAGCAGCGCCTGTCGCTCCTCGTCGTTGGCCGGGTTCTCGTTGGTCATCTGCGAGAGCACCAGCAGCGACCCCGGCGCGAGCCGTTCGCGGTAGAAGTCCAGCAGCGCGTCCGGGTCCTGCTCGTCCTTGATGAAGTGCATGACCGCGTTCACGACCAGCGCGATGGGCTCTTCGACGTCGATGATGCCGGAGTCCATCACCCGCTCCCAGAGCCCCTCGGGGTCGAACAGGTCCGCGGCGACCGCGTGGTGCCTGTCCGGGTCGGCGGTGTCGGCGAGTAGCAGCGTCGAATGCGCGAGCGCGATCGGCTCGTTGTCGATGTAGAGGACGTGCGTGTCCTCCTGTGGCCGCGCCTCGTCGGCGACCTCGTGCACGTTGCCCGCCGTCGGCAGGCCGGAGCCGATGTCGACGAACTGCCGGATACCCAGCTCCGCGCAATGCCGCACGGCGCGGCCGAGGAACTGCCTGCTGGTCTTGCAGTAGTCGCCCATGAGCGGCAGGCGCTTCCGTACCTTCTCGGCGAAGAGGCGGTCGATGGCGTAGTTGGTCTCGCCGCCGATGAAGTAGTCGTAGACCCGGGCCGCGGACGGCCGGTCCAAGCTGTTCTCGACGGCCTTGAGCGCCGCGTCGTGATCGATCATCGTCATCCCTTTGTCCGCGCCGGAAATCCCATGCTAACCGGCCGGTACGTAGGCCTGGCGGTAGGCGTTCACGGATTCGGTCAAGCGATCGAGCTCCGCGCGGGTGCGGGCGAGCCCGGCCGCGTCGAGGCCCATCGCGTCGCCGATGATCTTCGGGATCCCGCTCGCGCGATCCCTGAGCCGGGCGCCGTCCTCGGTCAGGCTGACGCGCACGGACCGCTCGTCGTCGGCCTGCCGGTCGCGCCGGATCAGTCCGGCCTTCTCCAGGCGCTTGAGCAGGGGCGACAGCGTGCCGGAGTCGAGGTTCAGCACGGTGCCGAGTTCCTTGACCAGCCGCTCGTCCTCCTCCCAGAGCGCGAGCATCACCAGGTACTGCGGATAGGTCAGGCCCAGGTCGTCGAGTACGACGCGGTAAAGCGCGGTCACGGCCCGCGATGCCGCGTAGAGCCCGAAGCACAGTTGATCGTCCAGGCACAGCGACGCGGTGTTGTCTGTCGGCATCGGTCCTCCTCGTCCCATGGTGCGTCGATCATGCCTCAGTCCGCGACCTGAGTGGGCTAAATCTCCTTGAGGACATTTTAGTTGTGCACAATTGAGTAGCGAGCTACCTTTAGTTCATCGACTTCGGATCCCAGGAGGCAGAAATGACCGCCAACCCGCACAACCTGGCCCTCGAACCGGCCGCGCAGGCCTTCGTCGAGGCGACCGCCACCCCGCCGTTCCTCTTCCAGCTGCCGCCGGACGAGGGCCGCAAGGCCGTCGACGAGGTTCAGGGCGGCGACGTCGAACTGCCCGCCGCGGACGTCGAGACCACGCACGTCGACGGCGTCGAGGTCCGCATCGTCCGGCCGCAGGGGGTCACTGGTCCGCTGCCCGTGATCGTTTACATCCACGGCGCCGGCTGGGTCTTCGGGAACTTCCACACCCACGAGCGCCTGGTCCGCGAGCTCGCCGTCGGCGCGGGCGCGGCCGTCGTCTTCCCCGAATACGACCGCTCCCCGGAAGCTCGCTACCCGGTCGCCATCGAGCAGAACTACGCGGTGGCGAAGTGGGTCGCCGAGCACGGCGCCGAGAACGGGCTCGACAGCACGAAAATCGCCATCGCCGGTGACTCCGTCGGCGGAAACATGACCGCGGCGCTCACCCTGCTCGCGAAGCGGCGCGGCGACGTGACCTTCCGTCAGCAGGTGCTCTTCTACCCGGTCACCGACGCGAACTTCGGCACCGAGTCCTACCAGCGGTTCGCCGAGGGCTACTTCCTCGCCCTCGAAGGCATGAAGTGGTTCTGGGACCAGTACACGACCGACCCGGCGCAGCGCGCGGAAATCACCGCGTCGCCGCTGCGGGCGAGCCTCGACGAGCTGGCCGGCCTGCCGCCCGCGCTGGTGATCACCGCGGAAGCCGACGTCCTGCGCGACGAGGGCGAGGCGTACGCCGCCAAGCTGCGTCAGGCCGGAGTGCCGGTGACGGCCGTGCGATACCAGGGCGTCGTCCACGACTTCGTCATGCTCAACACCCTGCGCGAAACGCACGCCGCGGACGCGGCGATAAAGCAGGCGGTCGGGGTGCTGCGCGCCGCCCTCGAGGGCTGAGTAGCCCGGAACACGATTTGTCCAGGGTGACCCGTGTCACCCTGGACAACACTTCCCGGTGGTCGCACGTCTCTTGGTCCAGATGTGGGAAGTGCGGTGCGGGGGCGTGCCGCGGCCGGGGAGGAAAACGATCGCCATGGGACTGGGACTGAGTGCCATCCGGCTCGATTCCACGCTGAACCTCATCGTCGTCGTGGTGCTGACGCTGCTCGCGATCATCGCGGTGCCGTTCTTCTGGGAGCGCTGGCGCCGCAAGGTGGTCGGCCGGAGCGGCACGATCCTCGTCGCGGTGGTGCTGATCGTGGTCAGCACCGGGATGGGCGGGAACATGATCGGCGGGTTCTTCCCGACGGTCGGCGCCCTGTTCGGCACCGGGGTCTATTCCGGGGAGAATGTCAACGCTGTCGCCGGGGAGAACGGCTCGGACCTCGACAAGCTGCGCGACGCCGGGGCGATGCGGGCCAAGGAGGGCAAGGGCTCCGTCGTGCACATGACGGTGACGGGCAAGCGCACCGGCCTCACCCGCGACGTCACGGTGTACTTCCCGCCCCAGTACTACGACCAGGCGTACCGGTCACTCAAGTTCCCGGTCATCGAATGGATCCCGAACTACCCGTCCGGCCCCGAAGTGGTCACCGGCCCCTACGAAATGCCCGCCAAACTCGACGCGGCCATCGCGAAGCACGTGCTCCCGCCGACCCTGGTGATCATCCCGGACCCGACCGGGAAACCGAAGATCGGTCACGACACCGAA
This sequence comes from Amycolatopsis thailandensis, assembly GCF_042723255.1. Taxonomy (NCBI): domain Bacteria; kingdom Bacillati; phylum Actinomycetota; class Actinomycetes; order Pseudonocardiales; family Pseudonocardiaceae; genus Amycolatopsis; species Amycolatopsis thailandensis. Next base: position 110,522 of record NZ_JBHXJK010000006.1, on the reverse strand, counting down.
TGCATCGACGAGGTCAACGGGACCGCCAACGACACCTACCTGACCGCCGACATCCGCGACTGGGCGATCGACAAACTCGGCGCCAACCCGCAGCGGAAGGCGTGGACGATGGCGGGCTGGTCCTCGGGCGGGTACTGCGCGATGAACCTGGTGACCCGGCATCCGCAGTGGTACGGCCAGGCGGCGAGCGTCAGCGGCTACTACAAGGCTTCGGTGGACGCGGAGACCGAGAACCTGTTCAAGGGCAGGCAGGACATCATCGACGCGAACACGGTCTCGCTGAACCTGCAGAAGCACCCGGCGCCGGTCGACATCCTCGCGATCGCCGGCGAGAAGGAAAGCTTCGAAAGCTTCTCGATCGACCAGATCCAGTCGGCCATCCGCGCGCCCGCGACGCTCTCGTCGTGGCGGATCCCGGACGCCGGGCACAACATGAACACCTTCAAGACGCAGATTCCCGACGTGCTGGCGTGGATCGGCGCGCGGACCGTGGCGCCGTGCGCGCCGCAGGACAAGAAGATCGTCTCCAGCGGCGGGGTCACTCCGTGGCCCCTGCCCAACACCGGCGCCAAGGGCGCGCTGGTCGACGTCGTCGAGTAGCTAACTTCGCTTGGCGCGATATGCCTTGGGGTACAAGCGAAGCCGGTCGGGAACCCGGTTCCCGGCCGCCCTCGTGATCGCGCCGAGCCGCTGGAGGCGCCGTTCGTCCGCGTCCGTCCACTTGAGACTCAACCGGTCGCGAAGCACTGTGGGCAGCAGGCCGATCGCGCACAGGGTCAGCACGTTCCCGCCCGCCGGTCGCACGGGGCGCCACAAAGCTTCCGGCAGGAACCACCACGGTGGCGGCGGGGTGTCCCGCATGGTGATCGAGGCGAGCAGCTCCCGCACGGTGTGGTTGTCTTCGAGCCGGTTCGCGACGACGCCGTCGAAGTACGTCTCGAATCCTTCGAGGTCCGCGGGCATGTGGTGCTCACGGAGACCGAGGAGCAGGCCGAGGCGCCGCCATTCCGCGTAGAAGCGGCTCTTTTCCTCACGTGACAAGGGTTGTACGAAGACGTCCCGCATGCGCAGCGTCGTCCAGAAGGTCGATCCGTGCACCCACCAATAGGCTTCGGGATTCAGCGCGTGATAGCGCTCGCCGTGATGGTCGACGCCTTTGATCGCCTTGTGCATCTCGCGGAGCCGCTCGGCCTCCGCGATCGCCTCCCGGCCGCCGAAAACCTGGGACAGCAACGAATCGATGGTCCGGTCGAGGCGGCCCCACGGATCTTCGGGGTAGTTCGAATGGTCGTGGACACCGGCGCCGATCATCGGATGCGCGACCTGCAACAGCAACGCCGTCCCCGCGCCGAGCAGCAGTCTCCGGTCGCCGACCACTTGCCAGGCAACGGAATCCGGGCCGAGCGGGGTCACGGCGGGCAGGCTGGCTTCGGTGCTCATGACGACCTCCCGGAAGAGTGGCGTGAGGCCACTGTCCCACCTTGTTTACAGGTCGTCAATAGCGGCTCAGGCCGGGTCCAGCGCGGGGAGCAGCGCTTTCACCACCTCGGTCACCTGCCGGCCGGCACCGGGATAGGTGGTCGACGACGGTTGGGAGGTCAGGACGACGACGATGTAGCGGTCGTCTTTTCCGACCACGCCGGAACTGTGCAGGATCCGGGAGCCGCGGCAGCACGCCCAGCCCTGCTTGATCGACCAGGGCAGTTCGCCGGCGGCGTCCGGGATGCCGAAGTACTGCCGGATCCCGTCGGAGCCGTTTTCCGTCGCGCCGCTCAACGCCCGCATGATCGTCGACCTGGTCCCGGCGCTCACCTGGTCCAGCAGGTAGCGGTAGACCTTCGCGATGTCCGCCGCGGTGATCCTGGTGTCGCCCCAGCGTCCGGGATCCTCGGGCGGGCGGGTGCCGGCGAGGCCGATCTTGGTGGCCCACTTCGTGACGATGGCGGGTCCGCCGTGCGCGGTCCACAGCCTGCTGGCGATGTCGTCGTCGCTGACCGAGAGCATCCGCTGCACGGTGCTCGACGGTGTTCCCGCTTGCAGCGCTTCCAGTGCGATGAGGAGCTTCACGAGCGACGCCGAAGTGTAAGAACGTTCTGATTTGACCGAAACCGTGTTCTTCTTGGCGGTGCGGTCGTAGACGACCACGCTGACCTGGCCGCCGGGGACGAGGTCGGCGAGAGCGGACGCGTCGACGGTCGACGGTTTGCCGGGAACGGCCGACTTCGAGGGCGCCGGCGACCCCGGTGCCGCCGAGGGGGACGGAGCCGGGGAATCGACGGGCTCGGCTTCGACGCTCATCTCCGTGGCACCCGACGCCGCGACCGCGACCGACGAGGGCTCGGGTCGCGACGACGGGAACAGCAGCATCGCGAGGATGGCTCCCAGGCACAGCCCCACCAGGAGGAAGACTCCGCTCACCTTGCCCACACGACTTGTTGTCCGAACCACTCTTTCGTGTTCGCGACTGGGCTATTCGTGTGACGCAGGTCTCGTTTGAGGGCGGAATCCGTGACCCCTCGAACGCGCGGCGTTGCTTTCCGGTTTGTCCGGGAGATCCTCGGGGTATGTGACCCCCAGCGTGAATTTAGGTGGCCAACTCTGGAAGGCGGAGCAATGGCACGTGCACAACGCGCTCGTATCCGGACGGCGGGGCTCCAGCCCGCGCAGGTCCTCGCCGGACTCGCGAGCCTGGCGTACCTGGTGTTCGGGATCGTGGGCTTCACCAGGACCGGGTTCGCCGATTTCATCGGCCGCAGCGACGCGACGGTCCTCGGGATCTCGGTGAACCCCCTCTACAACCTCGGGTTCGTCCTGCTGGGCGCGATCGGTCTGCTGCTGACCTTCGGGTCGGGCAGGTCCCGGGTCTTCGGGTTCCTGACGTTCGTCGCCTTCGGGGCGTTGTTCGTCTGGGGGCTCATGATCACCGGGACCGTTTCGACGAACCCCGTCTCGCAGGCGGGGAACCCGTTCAACCTCAACGGGCCGGACAACTGGGTGCACCTCGGTCTCGCCGCGCTCGGGCTGGTGATCGCTTTCCTGCCCGCCCGGCACAAGGTCCTGCTGCCGGAGGACGAAGAGGAGACCGTGGTGACGGACCGCGCCGAAAGCGCCACCGTCGTCGAACCCGTCCCGGACACTTCACGACGGCCGAAGCATGAGAAAAGCCCGGCCGTCGCTCGTGAAGAGCGGCCGCCGGGCCTCGCCCACTAGATCGGTCTCTCAGTACCCGTACTCCGAACCGCCGGACTGGGCGGGAGCGTCGTCCTTCTTCTCGGGGGCGGCGTTCCCGCTCTGAGCCGCCTTGGTCTTCACCGGCGCGGAGCTCTTGCAGCCGGCGGGCTCGATGACGAACCAGGTGCCGCCGACACCGTGGCCGTTCGCCTCACCGGCGTTCGCGTCCTTGGCGTAGCGGTAGACGGGCCAGCCGCCGACGGTGACCTGCGTGGCGCCGTCCGCGCGCTTCACCGTGCCGAGCAGCTTCTTCTCGATGCCTTCGAGCTGGACGTCGCCTTCGGCGAGCACGGGCGGCCAGGCCTTCGCGCAGTCACCGTTGCAGGTCGGCTGCTTGTTCTTCTTGTCCTTGGTGAACATGTAGAGGGTGAAGCCGTCCTTGTCCACAATGGCCGGTCCGATGCCGTCGACGTCGCTCGCGACCAGCTTCGTGGCGCCGTCCTTCTGCTCGGCCGGAGCCTCTTTCTTCTCGGCCTGGCCCGCCTTGCCGCCCTTGGTGTTCGCGGCGTACCAGGTGCTGCCGACACCCTGTCCCTTCGACTCGCCCGCCTTGGTGTCCTTGGCGTAGCGGTAAAGCGCCCAGCCACCGACGGTGACCTGCTTGCGGCCGTCGGCGCGGGTCACCTCACCGACCAGGGACTGGTCCACACCTTCGATCCGGACCTCGCCCTCGGCGAGCATCGGCGGCCAGGTCTTCGCGCAGTCACCGTCGCAATTGGACTTCGGCGGCTTCGCGCTGTCCTTGTCGAAGCGGTACAAGGTGAACCCGTCCTTGTCGACGAGTATCTGCCCGAGATTCCCGGCTTCGGCCACGGCCACCTTGGTCTCACCCTTGGCCGCGGGGGCGTTCCCGCCCGCTCCGGCCACCGCGGCGGCCGGAGCGACGGCGGGCGCCGCCGTCTCGGTGCCACCGGAGCAGGCCGACAGCACCACCAGGCCCGCGGCCGCGGACGCCGCTGCGACGACGAAACGCTTGCGAAGCATGGGATTTCTCCTTGTTCGTAGGGGTTCCGCGGCTCGGCGCGGTGAGCTTGTACCCCCTACACGGGCCCGGTTCGGGACCGGTTCAAGGAGTTCCCGGTTTTTCTTCGCGGGCCTGAAGCGCGGCGTCCGTGAGCACCCCGGCCGAGCCGGTGTAGTTCGCGGGATCCAGCAGGTCGGACAGGGATTCCGCGGGCAGGACTCCGGTTATCTCCGGTAGGCCGGAAAGGACCTCGCCGAGAGGCTTGCCCTGTTCGAGGGCGAGCTTGGACGCGTGCCCGAGGACCTCCTTCGCCCGCGTCTTGCCGAGCAGCGGGGCGAGCACGGTCGAGAGCCGCTCGGACACGATCTGGCCGTGCGTGATCCCGAGGTTCTCGCGCATGCGTCCGTCCTCGACGACCAGACCGCGCGCGAGCTCGGCCGCCGTGTGCGCGGCGCCGCCGGTCAGCCGCAGGCATTCGCGCAGCAGTTGCCACTCGGCGTGCCACGCGCCCGCGGACCGTTCGTCCTCGGAGACCAGGGCCTGGGTGACGCCGGTGGCCAGCACCGGGACCTGGAGCGCGGCCGAGCGGATCAGCGTCGCCAGCACCGGATTGCGTTTGTGCGGCATCGCCGAAGAACCGCCACGGCCCTCGCCCGCCGGTTCCGTGACCTCGCCGACCTCGGTGCGGGTCAGGAACTGGACGTCGACAGCGATCTTGCCGAGCGCGGCGGCGGTGAACGACAGCGCCGCCGCGAGGTCGGCCGTCGGCGTGCGGAGCGTGTGCCAGGGGAGCGTGGTCTCGGCGAGACCGGTCTCTTCGGCGAAGGCCGTCTGCAGGCGCTGCGGATAGCCGTCGGGCAGCTCGGCGAGGCGCGCGTACTCGGCGTACGCGGCCCGTGTACCCGCCGCGCCGCCCAGCGAGACCGGCAGGACGACGCGGTTCAGCCTGTCGAGCGCGTCGAGCGTCAGCTGACGCCACCCCGCCGCCTTGAGCCCGAACGTGGTCGGGACCGCGTGGGCGGTGAGGGTGCGCCCGGCCATGACCGTGTCGCGATGCGCGCGGGCGAGGTCCTCCAGCGCGCTCGCCGTCGCCTCGAGGTCGGCCGCGATGAGCGCCCGTGTCCGCGCGGCGACCAGCATCATCGCGGTGTCGAAGATGTCCTGGCTGGTCGAGCCGCGATGGACGTACTCCGTCCCGGCCGCCTCGGTCAGCTCCTTGATCAACCCCACGACCGGATTCGCAGTCTCCCGCGCGGCCCTCGCCAGCGCGACCACGTCGATCTCGATCCTCGCGGCCGCGTCAGTGATCGCGTCCGCGGCTTCCCGCGGGATCAGCCCCGTGCTGGCCTGCGCCCTGGCGAGCGCCGCCTCCGCGTCGAGCAGGGCTCGCAGCCAGGCGAGATCACCCGTCGCAGCCTCGGCGGGCGTGCCGGCGCGGACCGGGGAGAGGAGGCCGGAATCGGGATCGGCGTTCATCGGCCCAGCATCGCACTCCGGGGTTTCAGTGGCCTGTCCTCCCGTCTATGCGCTCGCGCAGCAGGTCGGCGTGGCCGTCGTGACGCGCGTACTCGGCGATGTGATGGGTCAGCAGCCACCGCAGGGAGAACGGCGAGCCGTCGCGACGGCTCGTTCCCGTGTCGTCGAGCGAAGCGGCCGCGACGATCTCCCTCGACCGCTCGCACTCCTCACGCCACAACGCCCACGCGGCCTCGACGTCGCCATCGGTGTCGTCGAAGTCCTGCTCGGGCCGATCGTCGGAGTAATAGAGCATCGGGAGCTCTTCACCCGCGAACTGCAGGCGGAACCACCAGCGCTCGGTGCCGGTGAGATGCCTGAGCAGCCCGTGCAACGACATGCTCGACGGCTCCGCCGACCGCAGGGCCATCTGCTCCGGCGTCAGGCCCGCGCACTTCAGCTCGAAGGTGCGGCGATGCCAGTCCAGCGTGGACGTCAGGATCTCGCGCTCGCTCGCCACGCGCGGAGACTCCGGGCGGTCGCCCTCCCACTTGGGCGAGTAGTTCTCGTCGGGGATCGTGTCCATGCCCCGACCCTGGCAGAGACCCCCGACAATTCCGTGGCGCTCCGGCGGCGGCCCCGCCATCCTGGTGGTCGGCGGCGGTCTACTAGACTCAGCCGCACGGGCCGTTAGCTCAATTGGTAGAGCTGCGGACTTTTAATCCGTAGGTTCTGGGTTCGAGCCCCAGGCGGCCCACTTCAAAACCCCGTTTGATCTGCGAAAACGGTGTTTGACTATCTTCGCTCAGGTTTGGGAAATCCGTGTGGCCCGTTGTGTGTCCGAGGCCACCAGTTCGAGTGCCAGGTCCGGCCAGGTCCGGGATCGCCTGCCGCGGACCGAACACGTCCGGCATATCCCGCCAGGCGATCCCGCGCCGACATCGGTAACGACTCCCTCCGGTTAGGCCGGAGCCTGCACGGTGCACGGTCCGCTTTCGTCGCGACAGAAGGGGAATCCGGTCGCGGCGCTCGCGTTCCGAGGTGCTCACGTCGCCGGGCACGACCCTGCCCACTTCGCTGAATGTGCTCGGACAAGTACGCCGGAGACTGCGCTGCCGTCCTCTGTCTTGTCGCGACTCTCCATCGGCTCACCAGGGTTGGTGGGGATAGCCCCACCCCGATCGTGGGTTCAGACCGGTATTGCGGCAGGGGCGCTTTTCTTAGCGTGGTGGCACGACTTCGACGAGAGGAAACATGATGGCTGAGCAGTTGCGTGGGGCGAGCGTGCGGGAGGAGTTCGAGCTGGCGAGGAAGTGCATCTGGATCTTCCTGGTGTTCAACACGATCGCCTTGGCATCCGTGGTCGGCGTCACTCTCCTGGGTGAAGGGGCGAGCACGTTCATGTGGGTGCGGGCACTCATCCTGGTGGCGGTCTCGCCGTTCCTGTTGTGGGTGGCGCGCAGTGCGGGAGCAGGATCCGCGGGGATGGTCGGGCGGCTGCGTGTGGTGTCCACGGTGCTTCCCGTCGCGGTGGTCGTGGTCGACTTCATCCCGGGAATCGCTCCGGTCTGGTACGGAGTGATTCAGGGGCTTGGGGCACTGGCGTTGATCCCGGTCGCGGTCGTCTCCCGGCGCTGGGCCCGACGCCTGTCCGCGGCGTGAGGCGACACGGGACAACGGGTGCGAGGAGAACGACGATGAGGCAGCGGGATCCACGGCCGCGGACACCGGTTGGTCGTGCCGCGGCGGTGGTGCTCCACGGTTTCATCCGGTCCACCGTCTTCGCCGGGTTTGCCCTGCTCATCCCGGTGTGCGTCGCGCTCCTCCCGGTGCTTGCCGCCTTCGGCGTGCTCGGAGCGCCATGGTCGTGGACGAACCCGTGGTCCTGGGTCGGCCTCGCCCTGATCGGAGTCCCGGTCACGCTCGTTCTCGCACACCCGGTGGCCGAGATGTTCCGTCGGCTGATCCTGCAGTGGACGTCTGTGCGCGTCGAGTCGGGTTTCCGTCCGCTTGCGGAGCCGGTGAGGCTGGCGACCGGGTATTGGTGGAACGGTGTCTCCTACGAGCGCAGCCAGAAGGATGCCCGGATGGATCAACGGGTGCGGCAGATCAGCGAACCGGCGTATTGGCGGGAAGTGCGCTGGGTCGTGCTCGCCGCCGTCACGATCGGCATCGTGTGCGCGGTTCCCTGCGCAGCTGTGGTCGCCGCGATCGTCGTGTGTGCATCCACCACGTCGGCATCCGCCGGTATCGGGGTGTGCCTCCTCGTTGTCGGCCTGTCGATCGCACCTTGGACGTGGCGGCTTGTCGTTCCCCTGGCGCGGCGATGGCTCGCCCCGGCCGCGGACGAAAAGTCGCCCGCTGATTGGAAAACCCAGCGAGCCGACCTCTCCGCCGCCCATGATGCGGAGATCCGCCGAATCGAACGCGATCTGCACGACGGTGCGCAGGCCCGGCTCGTGGCGGTCGGGCTCGACCTGGCGGCGGCGGAACGGCTCGTCAAGGCCGATCCGGAGCGTGCCGAGGCGATGCTCAAGGCCGCGCGCGAAGGCACCCGCGCATCCCTGAACGAGTTACGCGACCTCGTTCGGGGTGTGTACCCCCCGGTGTTGGTCGAACGCGGCCTGGTGCCGGCGATTCGGGCCGCCGCGTTGGACAGCCCCCTCGACGTCACCGTCACAGGGGACGACGGACTGCGTCTGCCATCGCCTCTGGCCACGGCACTCTTCTTCGCCACCGGCGAGCTGCTCACCAACGTCACCAAACATGCCCACACCGACCATGCCGCCGTCACCATCGCCTCGGACACCGAGTTCGTCACCATCACGGTCCGTGACACCGGCGCGGGTGGAGCCTCCCCGCGGCCGGGGAGCGGTCTGGACGGGATCCGCCGGCGGCTCGACGTGTTCGACGCGGTGCTCGACATCCACAGTCCGGTCGGTGGACCGACCTCGATCACCGTGAGGATGCCGTGCGCGTCGTTTTAGCCGAAGATCAGTTCCTCCTCCGCGAAGGCCTCGCAAGGCTCCTGGATGCCTTCGGGCACGATGTCGTCGCCACGGCCGCCACCGGCCCAGAGACCCTGGACGCGCTCCTACGACACCGACCGGACATCGGACTCATCGATGTGCGGATGCCGCCGGACAACACCGACGACGGCCTCAGAGCCGCGCTGGCCGCCCGGAACAACATCCCGGGCCTGCCGATCCTGGTGCTCTCCCAACACGTCGAGCAGCTCTACGCACGTGAACTCGTCGCCGACGGAGCCGGCGGCATCGGCTACCTCCTCAAAGATCGCGTGTTCGACGGCGACGAATTCTTCGACAATCTCGAGCGCGTCGCGGCCGGGGGAACAGCCCTCGACCCGGCGGTCATAACCAGGCTCCTGGAACGACCCGGACCGAAGTCCGCGCTGGCGACGCTGACCGATCGCGAACGCGAGATGCTCGCGCTGATGGCCGAGGGCCTCTCGAACGCCGCGATCGCCCGCGTGCTGCATCTGAGTAAGGGAGCCGTCAGCAAATACACGACAACCACCTTCGACAAGCTCGGACTGGCCACCGACCTCTCCGCCAATCGACGCGTCCTCGCCGTCCTCGCCTACCTGGACGACTCCACCCGTCGCCGATAGCCGAGACACATCGGCACAGCGTGCACTCGCCTGGTCGACCGCTTGCCGGGCCGGGACTGTCCCCTGCCAATGCCGTGACCGACCGCGCGAGCGATTTCGACGATCCTCGGCGAAGGGATGGCGACGCCGTGCTCGGTCCTCGTGGCCGCGCGTGCCGCTGTGCACGTCGCCCTTGTCACCACAAATCCAACATCTGACCGTTGGCACGCATCCTGTGAGAGGTAACGCCGACACGGACCGAGATCGTGAACGAGGCGCCACCGCAGGTAAGAACCCTTGTAAACCGCCACAGCTTCGAGATCACCGCAGTCGAACCCGCTGGCTTTTGATCCGTAGGCTCTGGGTTCGAGCCACGCGTGGATCTTCCCTGTGGAGTCAGCGCGGGTGTCGTTCGGCGAGCTGCTTGAAGTTGAGCAGTTGCCGTCGCGCCATGAGCAGATCGCCGACGGACACCCCGATGGCCACCAAACGGTTGGTACGCATGACGACCTTCAACAGCAGGCGCGAAGTGTCGCGATCCCGGGGCACGAGCACATAAGACATGAAGGCGCCCATGATGGCGGCCGTCAGCTGTTCGCCTGGGGCGACCGAGACGATTCGGCCGACTTCGCGCCCACCGGCGGCGGTGAACTTGTCCCCGACTCGGGGGTCGGGAAGTGCCACCGGCTCGCGAGGTGAGCGGCGGCCGAGGTTGTCGATCCAGTCGTAGGAATACGGTGCCAGCCGCAGCTGGACGACCCAAGGCCACACCGCGTCGACGGGCGCCTCGACGGTCACGCCTCGCCACGCCTTCAAGGCGGGCGAGGTGACGAAGTCGTCGCACGGGTAGCCGCGTGCGATCTCGTCGTCGCTCACGCCCCATCGGTCACCGATCATGCGTCCATTCTTCCGGACAACCTTCGCCTTGACATAGTCATAATATGGCTAGTAACTCTATGGCTATAGCAGAACCTTCGAAGGGGAGACGTATGGCGGACGGCGAGCACGTACCGGTTCTCGTGGTGGGTGGCGGCCTGGTCGGGTTGACGACCACCTTGTTCCTTGCCGAACAGGGGGTTCGCGCCTTGCTGGTCGACCGGCATCCAGGTGCTTCGATCCAGGGCCGGGCGCGGGGGATCAACCAGCGGACCATGGAGATCTACCGCGCGCTGGGTCTGGAAGAGGCCATCCGGGAGGCCGGTAAGCCCTTCGAGGACGACTGGGGCGTCGCCCGCTGCGAGACACTGGCGGGCGAATGGCATTGGCTGTTCGGTGACGCCGCGCCGCGGAGCTGGCCGGATCTCAGCCCCGGCGAGTTCTGCCAGGCCGATCAGGGCGCGGTCGAGCCGATTCTGATCGCCGCCGCTCGTGAACTGGGTGCCAGGCACCGCTTCGACACCGAAGTGGTCTCCGTCGTCACCGAAGACGACGGCGTGACCGCGGTCGTCCGCGACCGGGCGACCGGCGTCGAGCAGACCGTGCGGGCGGACTACGTCGTCGCCGCGGACGGGCACCGCAGCCCGATCCGGGAGCGGCTCGGCATCCACCGCACCGGCCCCGGCGTGATCCAGCATTCGGTGAGCATCGTCTTCCGCGCCGACCTTTCGGAGTTCGTGCCGAAGCCGGCGCTGTTCTGGATCATCGTGAACGAGAAGGTCGGTGGCGGCCTGGTGACCACGGCCCGGCCCGATCGCTGGGGGATGAGCGTCGGTTACGACCCGGCGGCGGGCGAATCGATCGCCGACTTCACCGCCGAGCGCTGTGTCGCGGACGTCCGGGCCGCGATCGGCCGGGACGACCTGGCGGTGGAGATCGAAGACGTGGCCGCCTGGGAGCAGGCCATCGGCATCGCCGACCGGTACCGCGAAGGCCGTGTCTTCCTCGCGGGCGACGCCGCGCACGTGTGGCCGCCCGCGGGCGCGATGGGCGCCAACACCGGAGTGCAGGACGGCTACAACCTGGCATGGAAGATCGCCGGAGTGGTGCACGGCTGGGCTGGAAAGGGTCTGCTCGACACCTACCACGACGAGCGGCACACCGTCGCCGTCGAACTGTCGGACCTCGTGGTGCACAGGCAGATGAAGCGCAACAGCACCGAGATCGAGGACGACATCACGGACGACCAGTTGTGGACGCTGGGGCAGCGCTACTGGTCCTCCGCGGTCATCGGCGCCGGGCACGACACCGTTTTCGGGGACACGCTGGACAAGGTGGCGCGGGCGGGGGTGCGCGCGCCGCACCTGTGGGTGGAGCGCGACGGTGCGCGGCTGTCGACGCACGACCTGTTCGGCCGTGGCTTCGTCCTGTTCGCCGGTGCGGACGGTGCCGCGTGGGTCGAGGCCGCGAGCGAGGTCTCGGCTCGGCTTTCCGTCCCGGTCCGGGCGTTCCGGATCGGCGCGGCCGGTGGCCTCACCGACCCGGAGAACCTTTGGGGCGAGCGCTATCCGGTCGGCGCGGGTGGTGCCGCGCTGATCCGCCCCGACGGTTACGTGGCCTGGCTGAGTCCGGCGACCGCCCGGCCGTCGGAGGCGCTGGCCGAGGCGTTTCGCGCGATCCTGCGGAGAGGCTGAAATGATTGATCCGTGACCGGACATCCGAACGACGAGGAGACGGACACGGCGACAGTCCGCCGTTCTCCGCTGGCCATGGCCGTCCTGCTGCTGCTCGCCGTCGAACCCAAGCATCCGTACGGGCTGCGTCAGCGGATCTTCGAATGGGACAAGGACCGCGTCATCAACGTCAGTCAGCGAAACGCGATCTATCAGACGATGCGCAGGCTGGAGCGCGACGGGCTGATCGCCGTGCACGAGACGGCCAAGCACGAAAACCGTCCGGAGCGCACCGTCTTCCGTACCACCGAGCGCGGTGTCCAGGTGTCCAAGGAGTGGGTGCGCGAAATGCTGCGGGTTCCCGCCGTGGAGTACCCGGAGTTTCCCGCGGCGCTGGCGTTCGTGGCGTCGATCTCGAAATCCGAGGCGGTGGCCGCGTTGCGCGAGCGGCTCGAGACCTGCGAACGGAGCCTCGCCGGCTTCGAGACCGAGATCGACGCCCGGCTGGCCGATTTCGACGGCCCGGTGGACTCGATCCACCTCGTCGACGCGGACTACCAGCGGACCATGGCGAGCGCCGAGATCGGCTGGCTGCGACGGACGCTCGAAAAGCTGGAAGCCGATCAGCTGAAGGGTTTCGCCGACGGCGCCTGATCCGGTGAACAACCTTCCCGGCGTCCGGTGCGTCTCTTGATCATGGACTTGAAGCGCGCAGCTCGCCGTGTCGTCGCCCTCTCGGCCGCTCTCGGAGCCGCGACGGTGGTGGTCGCCGCGCCGGCGTCCGCGGCCGACGACCAGGTGGTGACCACGGTGAGCGAGGCCGACCGGGCGGCGGCGCTGGCGCATTGGACGCCGGAGCGGATGCGTCAGTGGGTGGGTGACGACGAGTTGCCGCCCGCGGAGAAGATCGGCCGTGAATGGGAGGGGCCGGTGCCGTCGGGGGTCGGGCGGCTGTTCTTCACTGCCCGGCCCGGGGTCGACGGATCCTGCACGGCGACCGTGGTTCCCAGCTCCAGCAAGGATGTCGCCTTCACCGCCGGGCACTGCGTGAACGGCGGGCTGGACCGGTTCGACAACCCGATCAAGATCGTCAACGTCGTGTTCGTCCCGGGTTACGACCACGGCGAAGCGCCGCACGGGGTGTTCGCGGCTCGGGCCTTCGCCTGGTCCAGCACGTATTCGGGGCCGATGAGCGGGTCGGACGACGACGCGGTGATCGCCTTGGATCCGGTCGACGGTCACCACGTCGCCGACGTCGCGGGCACCCAGGACATCTCCTTCGAGAAGCTTCCGTCCACTGTGGACACGACCATGCTCGGCTACCCGGTGTCGAAGGCGGCCGGTGGTGAGGCGTTGTTCTCTTGCGAGCGACCCGCCACGTTCGAGGAGAACTCCGTCAACGCGACGTGGAACACCGACTGCGACCTCGCGGGCGGCTCCAGTGGCGGTCCGTGGCTGCGGAACTTCGACCCCGCCACCGGCAAGGGCACCATCTTCAGCGTCACCAGCCGGGGGACGATGACCGAGGACGGCGTGACGACGGACCTCAGCGGCGCCGCGTTGACCGAGCCGGTGCGGAAGCTGTACGAGCGAGCGGGCGAACTCTAGAGCTCGACCACCGTGAGGCCGTCCGCCACGACGACGCCGTCGTGCAGCACCGTGCGGTCCTTACCGCGGTCCATCACCGCGCTCGTCGGGGTTTCGCCGTCCACCAGCAGCAGGTCGGCGCGGTCGCCGACGGCCACGCCCGGGCGGTCGGCGATGCTCGCCAGCCGCGGGACGTCGTGGCTCAGGATCGAAGCGCCGCCCATGGTCGCGACGGCCAGGGCCATTTCGATCAGGTCGTCGCGGCGGAAGCCGTGGGTGAAGGCCAGTTGCCAGGTGCGGTCGAGCAGATCGCAGTTGCCGTACGGGCTCCAGTAATCCCGCTGACCGTCCTCGCCGAGGCCGACGCGCACGCCCGCGGTCGTGAGGTCCGCCAGCGACAGCTGGCCGTCGACGGACGGTGCGACGGTCGCCATCGCGATGTCCAGCTCCGCGAACGTGTCGATCAGGCGGCGGCTCACCGATTCCGAGACCGACCCCAGTTCGTACGCGTGCGACATGGTCACCTTTCCGCGCATGTCCAGCGCGCGGACCCGCTCGATCACCAGATCGGTCGAGAAAACGCCGAGGTGGCCAGGTTCGTGCAGGTGGATGTCCACCTCGACGCCGTACTTCTCGGCGAGGCCGAACACGACGTCCAGGTGTCCCTTGGGGTCTTTGTCCAACGAGCACGGGTCGATCCCGCCGACGACCGTGGCGCCCGAGCGCAGCGAAGCCTCCAGCACGTCCACGGTGCCGGGTTCGCGCAGGATCCCGGCCTGCGGGAACGCCATGATCTCGACGTCCGCGTGCCCGGCGAAGCGCTCCTTCGCGGCGAGTACGGCGTCGAGCTTCTCCAGCTTGCAGTCGACGTCCACCTGCGCGTAGGTGCGCACCCGCGTGGTGCCGTTGGCGATCATCCGCTCCAGCGTCCCGGCGACGCGCTCGGGCAGCGGAACCTCGGCGTCGCGCCAGTTCTCGCGGTCGTTCAGCATCATCGCCCACACGCCCGGCGCGCCGGTGTGCGGCCGGAACGGCAGGCCGACGCGAGTCGAGTCCAGGTGGACGTGCACGTCGCTGAACGACGGGAACAGCAGCCGCCCGTGTCCTTCGACGATGCCGGGCGCCGCGGTGGCGGCGGGGTCGTGCGGCCGTACCGCGGCGATCCGGCCATCGGCCACTTCGACGTCACTGCGCTGTCCACCCCAGGGGCGGACGTCCCGGATCAACACTGAACACACCTCTCTCGACGAACCCTATTTGGTATACCAAAGCCGGTACCCGGTGGCAATCACCTGCTGAAATCGGGTCTTGATTGTTCTGCTATGTGGAAGTTAACCTCCGCAGATTGAAATTGCCCGGCATCGCTCGCTTCTACCGAGAGGCGGATCCATGGTGAAGAGGACGCAGACCGCAGCGGCCGCGAGGGGTGGGCCCGAGGACGAACGGCTCGGGATCGGCAAGAGTTTCACTTACGGCTTCCAGCACGTCCTGACGATGTACGGCGGGATCATCGCGCCACCGCTGATCATCGGCGGCGCCGCGGGCGTCTCGCCCGCCGAGATCGGGCTGCTCGTCGCGTCGTGCCTGTTCATCGGCGGGCTGGCGACGATCCTGCAGTCGTACGGCGTGCCCTTCTTCGGTTCGCGGCTGCCGCTGGTCCAGGGCACTTCCTTCGCCGGAGTGGCCACGATGACCGCGATCGTGGCCGACGGCGGACTCCCGGCGGTGTTCGGCTCCGTGATCGCCTCGTCGGTGCTCGGCCTGCTCATCACACCGGTGTTCTCCCGGCTGGTGAAGTACTTCCCGCCGGTCGTCACCGGGACGGTGATCACGGTGATCGGGCTCAGCCTGATGCCGGTCGCGGCCAAGTGGGCGATGGGCAACAACGACAAGGCGCCGGACTTCGGCTCGGTCTCCAACATCGGGCTGGCCGCGCTGACCCTCGCGATCGTGCTGGTGCTCAGCAAGGTCGCGGTCCCGGCGATCTCGCGCCTGTCGATCCTGCTGTCGATCGTGGTGGGGACCGTGCTGGCCGCCCTGCTGGGCAAGGCCGATTTCTCCGAGGTCGGGGACGGCCCGATCTTCGCGTTGCCGACACCGTTCAGCTTCGGCGCGCCGACCTTCGACATCGCCGCGATCGTGTCGATGTCCATCGTCGTGCTGGTGACCCTCACCGAGACCACGGCCGACCTCCTCGCGGTGGGCGAGATCGTCGGAACGCGGGTCGGCAGGCGCCGGATCGGCGACGGCCTGCGCGCCGACATGGCGTCCTCGGCGATCGCGCCGGTCTTCAACGGTTTCACCCAGAGCGCGTTCGCCCAGAACGTCGGCCTGGTCGCGATCACCGGGGTCAGGAGCAGGTTCGTGGTGACCGCCGGAGGTGTGGTCCTGCTGGTACTCGGGATGCTCCCGATCCTCGGCCGGGTGGTCGCCGCGATCCCTTACCCGGTCCTGGGCGGCGCCGGTCTCGTGCTGTTCGGCACGGTCGCGGCGTCAGGCATCAAGACTCTGTCCAAAGTGGACTACGACGGTAACCTGAACCTCGTCATCGTCGCCGCCTCGGTCGGTCTCGGCATGGTCCCGATCGCGATTCCGGACTTCTACCACCATTTCCCGGCGTGGGTCGGCACGATCTTCCATTCGGGGATCAGCTCCGCCGCGCTCTTGGCCGTCGTGCTGAACCTGGTGTTCAACCATCTGAAGCCGGGCAAGGCGGGCAGCGACCCGTCGGTGTTCGCGACGGCTACGCGAGTGATCGACTACTCCGACCTCAAAGCCCTGTCCCAGCTCAAGAACGGCGACAAGATCGTCGACGGCAAGATCGTGGACGCCGAGGGCAAGCCGGTCCCGGTTCAGGACGCGGACGGCCGCCCCGTGCACTACCGGATCGGCTCGGAGCCGGAGGCGCACTGACGCCGCAGGGCGCGGTGGGTGAGTTCGTCGACGACGCGTCGCCACGCCGGTGACGCCTCGGAGATCCGGGAGACGACCAGCTCGCGGTATCCCGGCCGCCCACCGTCCCGTTCGTGCTCGATCTCCCAGGCGTCGAGGTCGTCGATGAGCCCGTCCAGCCGCGGATCACGCGGATCCCAGCCGACAGCCTGATCGCAGGCCAGATAGACCCGCAATGTCTCGGGGTCGTCGAAAGCGGCGTTCTTGTCCCGAAGCCGCTCCGGCACGGCGCGCGGATCCAGCGCCCGCATCAGGATCCACGCGTCGCGTTCCAGCAGCACCCGCTGCTCGCTCACGCCCAGGCCGCGCATCCGATCCAGGAGGGCGACCACGCCGGGCGGCAGGACGAGCCGTTCGCCGCCGGTCAGTTCGGCGATCCGGAGGCGGTTTTCGGCGAGCCTGTCGATCTTGCGCCGCAGTTCGGCGTCGATCTCGGTGATGGCGGCGGCGAATTCGGCGGGCTGGGCGTGCAGCAGCGCGTCGACGCGGGCCAACGGCACCCCGGCGTCGGCGAGGGTCCTGATCCGGATGAGGTCCACGGCCGCCTGCGCGCTGTACCGGCGATATCCGGAGGCGTCGCGTTCGGGCTCGGGCAGCAGGCCGACGTGGTGGTAGTGGCGGACGGCGCGCACGGTCACGCCCGCGGTCGCGGCGAGCTGGCCGATCGTGAGCACCTGTCCTCCTGGTTCCGGGAACACCGCCGAGTCTAGGAGCGATCGACGACGTCGCGGATCGCCCGGACCACGGCATCGGGGCGGTCGAAGCAGAGCCGGTGATGGAGCGTGTCGGTGAGCACGCGCTGCTCCCCGCGGGAAAACCCGCTCACCACAGCCGCGTCCAGCTTCGTCTTGGCTTCGTCGAGCTCGGTCCGGCCGGCGCCCGCGACGGTGAGCGCGACGACCGGGACGTCGGGGAGTCCCGGCCCGGCCCGCAGTTCGGCGGCGAGGCCGGTCAGCCCGGTGCGCTCGGCGGCGCCGGCGCGGAGCCATTCGTCGCTCACCTTGGCCTCGACCAGGGCTTCGCGAAGGTCTTCCGGATAGGCCGCGCGCAGCTCGGCGTACATCTCGCGAAGGGCCGCTCGGTCGGGCTCCGGCGACGGCCGCTCGGCCTGGGCCAGGCTCGCGGCGGGCGGCATGAAGTCGTCCCACTCCGGGTGGAGGGCGTCCAGGAAGACCAGTCCGGCGACCTCGTGCGGGTGGAGCTGCGCGAACCGATGCGCGTAGAAGCCGCCGAGGGAATGCGCCGCCAGGACATACGGGACGGTGACGTCAAGGGCGAGCAGCAGCTCACGCAGTTCCGTGGCGACCGCGGTGGCGGTGCGCGGCAGCGGCAGGGGATCGCTGTAGCCCGTGCCGCCGCGGTCGTACAGCACGGCGGTGGTGAACCGCGAGACCTCCTGCTGGACGCCGAAGTAGTCCAGGCCGACCGCGCTCGCGCCCGGCAGGAACACGACGGCAGGCCCGCCGCCGCCCAACCGGTGCGCGAAGAGGCGGCGGCCGTCGATCTCCTGGAACCCTCCGAGGGGTGGTGTGTGCGTCATACGGCAAGGCTCGGACCCTGACGCAGGGTCAAGGTCAAGCCTTCGCGCGGGGACCTGACCGTCCGGCCGACTCGCCAAGGGTGACTCTGACCTGGGAATTCGCACAAATTCGGCACGGGGAGGTGTGCGAAGCGACAAGACCTGCGAGAATGACGGGCGAGATCGGGGCATCGAATGGGCTCAGACTCGCTATGAAGAGCAGGTAAAAAAGTATGGCTCAGGGCAGCGTTAAGTGGTTCAACGGCGAAAAGGGCTTCGGCTTCATCGCTCAGGACGACGGCGGACCGGACGTTTTCGTGCACTACTCGGAGATTCAGGGCACTGGCTTCAAGTCCCTGGACGAAGGGCAGCGCGTCGAGTTCGAGATCGGCCAAGGTCAGAAGGGCCCGCAGGCCCAGCGCGTCGTCGCCATCTGACTTTTTTCACGCCGAAGGCCTCCATCCGATCCGGGTGGGGGCCTTCGGGCGTTTCAGGGCCTTCGGGCCGCGCGGCGTGGAGACACGACGGCGGATCACAAAAACGCGGAAACGCGTGCTCAGCGAGCTGACAAGGCTCGAAACCGCTGGTTGACGGCCCTCTCGCCCGCCTCCACTGTGGGTTTCCTCTCGCTGATCCGGCGAGAGGAAACCGAACTCATCAGTGGAGTTCAGCATGCGCTTTTCTTCCCGGCTCTCCCTTCGGCGTGCCCTGGTGACCAGCGTGGTGACCGCCGCCCTGTTGTCCTTCGTCGCGGCTCCCGCCGGCGCCGACCCCGGTTTCTACGAGCCACCGTCACCGCTTCCTCCGGGTGCCGACGGCGACGTGCTCAAGACGTTGCCGTCGAAGTTCACCGGCGCGAAGTCGACCCGGGTCATGTACCTGAGCCGGGACACCGCGAACCGCGCGATCCCGGTGACGGGCACGGTCCTGGTGCCGGACAAGGCGTGGAGCGGGCCGGGACAACGCCCGATCGTGGCGTACGCGCCGTTCACCGCGGGGATGGGCGATCAATGCGCGCCGTCGAAAGCGCTGGCGGGCGAGGGCGGTGACTTCGTGTCGTCGTTCCAGAGCTCGTTCGTGAGTGCCTTGCTGGACAAGGGCTTCGCGGTGGCCCAGACCGACTACCAGGGACTCGGGACGCCGGGTGAGCACACGTACGTGGTGCGGGAGGCCGAAGCGCACGCCGTGCTCGACGTCCTTCGGGCGGCGCAACGCCTGCCCGGCGCCGGGCTTTCGGCCGCGTCACCCGTCGGTGTCGCGGGCTATTCGGAAGGTGGCGGCGCTTCGGCTTCTGCCGTCGAACTGGCGCCCGCGTACGCCCCCGAGCTGGACCTGAAGGGCGCCTACGTCGGAGCGGCTCCCGCGGACAAGGCGGTCCTCGCGAAGAGCCTCGACGGTGGCATGTACGTCGGATTCCTGGGGTACTCGCTGATCGGCCTGAACGCGGCCTATCCGGAAGCCGGGATCCTGGACCTGGCCAACGACGCCGGCAAGCAGCTGTTCGACGAGGCGCGCACCACCTGCACGCTGGACGCCGTCTTCAAGTACATGTACAAGAACTCCGGCCAGCTGACCAAGGACGGGCGCCCGGTCTCGGCGTACCTGGACCAAGAGCCCTTCCGGGGGATCGTCGCGGCCAACCGCGTCGGGACGCTCAAGCCGGCGGCGCCGGTGCTGGTCGAACACACGCCGAACGACGACGTCATCCCGTCGAGCGTCGGCAAGCAGCTCGGCAAGGACTGGTGCGCCAAAGGCGCCGACGTGCGCTTCCAGGACATCCCGTCGTTCAGCCCGGTGTTCTCCCACGTCCTGGGCATCACCGGTGCCCAGGGCAACGCGGCGAACTGGCTGAGCGAGCGTTTCGCCGGGAAACCGGCGACGGGAAACTGCGGTCGGTTCTAGACGTGGGCGCGGGGCGGGTGGCCGGGCCCACGGCGACGCGCCCCGCCACTACCGATATCGTCGATGCATGCTTGTGATCCTTCGTGAGCACCCGTGCGGCCGGACGCGGTGAGCCACTCCGCCTCCGAGCCCGGGCAGGTCGGGCGGAAGGTGCGGTTGCGCGAGGTCGGCCTCCGGGACCGGCGGGTCTTGATGGGCTTCGACCGCGACATGGCCCGCGAGGCGACGACGCTGATCGGCGGCGGGCACCGGCATTGGGCCTTGCACCGGTCGGGTTCCGCGGGCGACGACATCCACTTCGGCATCGAGACGGTCCGCGGGCGCATGCTGGTCGGTTCGGTCTGCACCATCGGCGCGGACCCGGTGACCGGCCACTTCGGCTACGGCATCGGCATCGCCCCGCGTCACCAGCGCTGCGGCTACGCCACGGACGCGATCACCGTCCTCCTGGCGCACATGTTCGAGCAACGCGGTTTCCGCAAATGCGAGGTCACCGTGTACGGCGGCAACCTGGCGTCGCTTTCCCTGCACGGCGGCCTCGGCTTCCGTGAGGAAGGCAGGCTGCGCGACACCGAAGTGGTGCGCGGCGAGATCAAGTACCTGGTGCGGATGGGCATCACGGCGGAGGAATTCGCCGCCCGCCCGATGGACGGCCTCGCCGACCTCGGGCGGCGCGGTCAGCACCGGCGGCCCCGGCGCGGCAAGCACTGGCGCGCGCCCGCCGCGGTCACCGGCTGATCAGCCCGGACTCGTAGGCGAACACGACGGCCTGGACGCGGTCCCGGAGGCCGAGTTTCGTGAGGATGCGGCCGACGTGGGTCTTCACCGTCCCCGGGGAGAGAAACAGCTTTTCGGCGATTTCGGCGTTGGACAGGCCACGCGCCAGCTGATGCAGCACCTCGTTCTCGCGCCCGGTGAGCAGGGCGATCCTGTCGTCCGGAGGCGGGGCGGGCAGGCCGGTGACGACGCGGTCGAGCAGCCGCCGGGTGACGGTGGGCGCGAGGGTCGCCTCGCCGGCGGCGACGACGCGGACACCGGAGAGCAGGTCCGGCGCCAGCGCGTCCTTGAGCAGGAAGCCGCTGGCCCCCGCCTGGAGCGCGGCGTAGACGTATTCGTCCAGGTCGAAGGTGGTCAGCACCAGGACGCGGGCGCGATGGGCCGCGGCGATCGCGGCGGTGGCCTCGACGCCGTCCATCTCGGGCATCCGGATGTCCATGAGGACGACGTCGGGATCGAGGTCCGCCACCAGCCCGATGGCCTCCGCACCGTCCGCTGCCTCGCCGACGACGTCGATGTCGTCGGCGTTGTCCAGGATCATCCGCAGGCCGGTGCGCACGAGCGCCTGGTCGTCGGCGATGACCACCCGGATCGTCATGACGGCAGGGTCGCGCGGACGGTGAAGCCGCGATCCGCCCGCGGTCCCGCTTCGAAGGTGCCGCCCAGTACGTTCACCCGTTCCCGCATCCCTTCGAGGCCGTGCCCGGTGCCGGACGGCGACGCCGCCCGGACGCCGTCGTCGGAGACCTCGATCTCCAGCGACCCGGGGCCGTACCGCATCACGATAGTCACCGACGCGTCCGGACCGGCGTGTTTCAGCACGTTCGTCAGCGCCTCCTGCACGATCCGGTAGGCCGCGAGGTCCACTGTGGACGGAAGCGGCCGGGGTTCCCCCTCGACCAGGAACTCGACCGGCGTGCCCGCGGAACGGACGTCGGCGACCAGTCGCGGCAAACGTTCCGCGCCGGGCTGGGGTTCCCAGTCCGGCTCGTCTCCCCCGAGCGCGCCGAGCAGGCGCCGGATCTCGCTCAACGCGGTCCGCCCGGTGCCGACGACGGCGTCCATCGCCTCCCGCGACCGCTCGGGCCGCCGCTCCAGTTCCGCCTGGGCGCCTTGGGCCTGCAACACCATCACGGAAAGCGCGTGCGCGACGACGTCGTGCAGTTCGCGGCTGATCCGGCCGCGTTCGGCGACCACGGCCAGCGCGGCCTGGGTGTCGCGCTCGCGTTCGAGATCGGCGGCCCGCTGCTCCAGCACCGACAGGCGGATCCGGCGCTGCCGTGTGTTCAGCCCGGCCAGCCACGCCACCGTGAGCGACAGCCCGATGCCCGCGAAACCGCCCCAGTCCTGCACCTGCCTGGCGTCGGTCTCGGCGTCGAAGGGCGCCAGCGGATCGATGATGATGATCCTCGGTGGCGGCGGCCCCGGTTCCCGCGAGTTCGTCTGGGAGGCGTGGAACGACCACGCTCCGGCGACCAGCAGCCCCGCCGCCAGCAAGGTCAGGGACAGCCGTCGCGATCCCCACGCCGCGACGGAGAAGAGGCCGATCAACGCCACGACGTCGACCGGCCGAAGGTCGTTGCCCATGGCCAGGTGAAGGAGCGAGACCGCCGACCCGGTCGAAAAGGTGATCAGGGGGTTGCGGTGCCGGACCAACAGGGAAGCCAGGGCCACCAAGGAAGTCAGCCACCACTCCAACCCCTCGGGGTCATCGGCGGAGACCACAGTGGACAGTCCGATGAGTACGGTCAGCCCGATGTCGACGGCCTTCGGGTGACTTCTGAGGTTGGCCAGCACCAGCCGAGCGTAATCCCGGAACGGACGCGGCGGATCCGCCTCGCGGCAGACATCGGGATACGACCTGCGGCAGACGCGCGAATACGACGACGGCCCGCAGGCTGGGCGCAGGAAGATCCTCTACAGAAACGGAATCCTCATGAGAAGGCTTCTCGTCGCAGCGGTCGCCCTGATCGGCATGGTGTCGTTGGCGAGCCCGGCTTCGGCGGCCCCGCGGCTGACGTTGCCGCCGCCGACAGGCTCGTATCCCGTCGGCTCCACCGACCTGCACCTGGTCGACAAGGCGCGCAAGGACCCCTGGGTGCCGAGCGGGCCGCGAGAGCTGATGGTGTCGATGTTCTACCCGGCGCTGCTGCCGGTCGGCCCGAAACGGCCGTATCTCACCTTGGCCGAGGCCAAGATGTTCCTGACCGGATCGGGCCTGCCCGACATCGACCCCGGGCTGCTCGCCGGACTCCGCACCAGCGCCCACGTCGACACCCCGCCCCTGCCGGGGAAGCGCGCGCTGGTCGTCCTGTCACCGGGGTTCAACAAACCGCGCACCACGCTCACCGGGCTGGCGGAGGAACTGGCGAGCAAGGGTTTCGTCGTCGCGGTGATCGGCCACAATTACGAATCCTTCGCCACCGGCTTCCCCGACGGGCACGTCACCGGCTGCGTCGCGTGCGGGTCGGACTCGAAGCTGCTCCCGCCGGTGCGCGCCGCGGACGTCTCGTTCCTCCTCGACACGCTGACCAGGGCTTCGTCGCCGTGGTCCCGGCTGATCGACCGGACCCGGATCGGCATGGCCGGGCATTCCATCGGCGGGTACAGCACGCCGACGGCGATGGTCGCCGACCAGCGGATCCGGGCCGGAGCCGACATGGACGGCAGGCTGTGGTCGCCGATCCCCGCGTCCGGGATCGACCGGCCGTTCCTGCTGCTCGGCCGCGAAAGCGAGTACACCCCGGCCGGTCCCGACACGACGTGGAAGGGCAGCTGGCCGAACCTCACCGGCTGGAAGCGGTGGATCAGCGTCGCCGCGGCCGCCCACCCGTCCTTCACCGACGTCGGCGTCCTCGGTGAGCAGCTCGGCCTGAGGGAGCCCGGCGTGCTCGACGGCGAGCGCGGAATGAAGCTGACCAGGGTTTATCTCTCCGCGTTCTTCGACAAGCACCTGCGCGGCGCACGTCAGCCGCTGCTCGACGGTCCGGTCGCGGCCAACCCCGAGATCAAGTTCTGGAACTAGCAGGGGGAGACACCGGTGAGGTCGGCGGACAGCTTCCACAGCCGCGCGGCCTCACCGGCGTCGATCGCGTAGGGGCGCACGCCGACCCACTCGCCTTCTTCCTCGGCGATCTCGGCCACTTCGCAGTCCTCGCAGTAGAGCCCGCCCAGCCCGTCGAGCAGCGGGGACGTCGCCGCCCAGACCTGGGTGGCCGCGCCCTGCTCGGGCGACTTGAAATCCGGGTCGGCCTGGTTCCCGTGCTCGTCGATCCAGCCGCGCTCGACCATCTCCTCCGGCCGCAGATGCCGCTGCAGGGGAGTGAGGATGGCGCCCGGGTGCAGGCTGAACGCGCGGACCCCGTGTTCGGCGCCGAGCCTGTCGAGGTGCACCGCGAACAGCACGTTCGCCGTTTTGGCCTGGCCGTAGGCGAGCCATCGGTCGTAGCCGCGCTCGAAGTGGACGTCGTCCCAGCGCATCGTCGAGGAATGGTGGCCGGAGGAGGCCACCGTGACGACGCGGGCGCCGCCGGACGCCGTCAGGGCGGGCCAGAGACGGCTCACCAGGGCGTAATGGCCGAGGTGACAGATCGCGAAATGCGACTCCCAGCCGGGGCCGACCCGCCGTTCGGGCGCGGCCATGATCCCGGCGCCGGCGATCAGCAAGTCGATCGAACGTCCCGTGCCGAGGAAGCGGCGGGCGAAGGTCTCGACACTCGTCAGGTCGGCGAGGTCGAGCTCGCCGACCTCGGTGCCGGAGATCCCGGAGAGGGCGGCTTCCGCGTCGGCCGGGCGGCGGGCGGGGACCACGACGTGCGCGCCGGCGTTCGCCAACGCTCGCGTGGTTTCCAGGCCCAGCCCCGAATATCCGCCGGTGACGACGGCGAGCTTGCCCGAAAGGTCGATCCCGTCCAGGACTTCCGCGGCGGTGCTGCGCGCGTCGAAGCCGGAGCCGATCTTGTGCTGTGAGGTGGTCATGCGGCGAACGCTAGGAGTTAGAGGGCTCTCTAGGTCAACAGCTATCGTTGCCCGCGTGACGGAACTCGCGATCGGCCAGGTCACCGACCGGACGGGCCTCAGCGCGCACGCGCTTCGCTTCTACGAGAAGGAAGGGCTGCTCGCGGCGCCGGTGAAACGGGACGGGAACGGCCGTCGCGTGTACACCGAATACGACGTCGAATGGCTGGTGAACTGCACGAAGTTCCGGGCGTCCGGGATGCCGCTCGCCACCATCCGCGAGTTCGCCGAGCTCGTCCGGCAGGGGCCGGGAAACGAGGAAAAGCGGCTGGAGCTGCTGCGCGACCATCAGGGCGCCGTCCGGGACCGGATCGCCGAACTGGCCGACTGCCTGGAACTGATCAGCAGGAAGGTCGAGGTCTACGAGGAGCACGTCGCGCGGGGGACCGCGGACACCCTCTGGCGCTGATCGTCTGTCCACAGTGGATAGACGACACTACCCGATCGGTGCAACGTTTCGCCTGGCGATGGGCAGGGGCGGCCCCTAGAGTTTGCCGCTCGTGACCTGCGAGGTGAGGCGATGAGATCCTTCGGCGCGGTGGATCCGGTCAAGCTGGCGCTCGCCGGGCTCACCACGATGGCTCTCGGGATGGCGGCCGCGCTCAACGCCGACGCCCTGCCGGTGATCGGCGGCGGCACCACCTATTCGGCCGAGTTCTCCGACGCGGGCGGATTGCGTGCGGACAACGACGTGCGGATCGCCGGGGTGAAGGTCGGCAAGGTGTCGGAGATCGACCTCGAAGGCGATCGCGTGCTCGTCTCCTTCCGGGTGAAGGACGCCTGGGTCGGCGACGCCACGACAGCGTCCATTCAGATCAAGAACGTGCTGGGGCAGAAGTATCTGGCGCTCGATCCGCGCGGCGAAGCGATCCTCGATCCCGGTGACGCGATCCCGCTACGGCGAACCACCGCGCCATACGACGTCCTTGAAGCGTTTCGGGATCTGTCGAAGACCGTCGACGCCATCGACGTCGACCAGCTCGCGAAGAGCTTCGACACCATCTCTGCCACCTTCGCCGATACGCCCGCCGACGTCCGCGCCGCACTCGACGGGATCTCGAAGCTCTCCGGCACCATCGCCTCCCGCGACCGGCAGCTCCGGACGCTGGTGGCGAACACGCGGCAGGTCTCGCAGACCCTCGTCGACCGCGACGCCGAGGCCCAGCGGCTGATCCAGGACGGCAACGCGCTCCTGCGCGCCATTTCCACGCGGCAGCAGGCGATCAAGGATCTGCTCGACGGCTCGAAACGGCTCGCGACCGCCCTCGACGGCATCATCGCCGACAACGACGGGCAACTAGCGCCGGTGCTCGAACAACTCGACCGGCTGACGTCGATGCTCCAGCGCAACCAGGATTCGCTGGCCAAGGGGATCGCCACGTTCGCCCCGGCGATCCGGGTGCTCACCAACGTCGCGGGCAACGGGCGCTGGATCGACGGCTACCTGTGCGGGCTGATCCTGCCCTCGTTCGGTCCGCTCAACGAAAAGGGCTGCTTCGACAAGTGAGCGGTAAGTCGTGACTCGCGTGCTTGAACCCGTAACTCACGTGTTTGACGGCGTGACTCGCGTGCTTGAAGGCGTGACTCGCGTGTGCGGCTTCTGAGCACGCGAGTTCCGCCTTCAAACACGCGAGATCCGGGTTCGAGCACGCGAGTTCGGTGTCACGGGACCCTGGCCTGTTCCGTCAGGGCTTCGTCCGCCGCAACCAGAACAGCCCGATCACCGGCAGCACCAGCGGGATGAAGAGGTAGCCCTGCCCGTACACCGACCACACGGTCGCGTGCGGGAAGGCCTCGCGGTCGAAGAGGCTGAACGTGCCGACGGTCAGCACGCCGAGCAGTTCGATCCCGCAGGCGACCAGCGCGATCCGCCACCAGCCCGCGCCGCGGCGGGCGAGCGCCACGGTGGCCAGGAGATAGACGACGGCCGCGAACGCCGACAGGACGTAGGCCAGCGGGGCCTCGTGGAACTTGGTGCCGATCTGCACGGCGGCGCGTGAGGTCGCCGCCAGCGCGAAGATCGCGTACACGGCGACCAGGATCCGTCCCGGGCCGGAGGTCTTGTCCGGGTGGGTGTCCACGGTTCGCTCCTCGGTTTCTTCAGGCACTGGCGCCCGCCCAGACCTCGTGCAGCCGGAGCACCATCACCGGGATGGCGAGGCAGGCGATCCCGAGGATCGCGGTGCTCGACCGGGTGCGCTCGGCCAGCGCCCAGAACGTCCCGAGCGGGAGCACGACCAGGCTGCCGACCAGGTAGGCGAGATAGGTGGCCATGCTGCCCGGGCGGCCGCCGTCGATCAGCAGCACGACGCCGATCACGAGCTGGGCCACCAGGAGGAGTTCGACGACGGCGAGGCCGGCGAGCAGCGCGTTGTCCGGAAGTTTTTTGCGCACGGACTGCACGAAACTCCACACCGCGACCAGCGTCGCGCAGATCGCGACGGTCACCGCGAAGCCTGTGATCACGCCCGCCTCCTTACCTGCTCCACCGGCGACAACGTACCTCCGGGCCGATCATCGCCGACGGGCGACCGGTGAGGCGCGTGGCGGGCGCCACGAAGTGAGCAGTGGTCCAGACCTCAGGTGAATAGATCACGAAGCGCAGCGGGTTGGCGCTCTGTCAATTTCGGCGCGCCTATTTGTGATCGGCGCCGCCACCTGGGATTACGTCGCGGGTTCGTTCCTGTTACACACCGACCGGGTGGTTGAAATCCCTGTTGATCTCACGCTGGGTACCCCTACCATTCGGTAGGTTTCGAATTCACGTCCCTGAACAGCCCATCCGAACCCCCGGTATGGCGGATTGGCCGTTCGGTTTCCGGCGGGTGGAATATTCTCCATCGCGATGGTGCACATGGCCCATCCGATTGGTTCCGAAGGAGGGGGCGCTCGATGGACGTCCGGTACGAAGCGTATTGCTTCGCCGATCCTCTGTTCTTCGACGAACAGCGGGAAACCGGGAATTCGTCCGATGATTTCGCCTCCCTGCTGCCCGCTCCCGAGTCCGGCTGGCGTGCCGGAGTGCGCGGGGTGTGGCGGATGCTGCACCCTGTTGATCGAAACCTTCCCTTGCAGGGCTGGAAAATTCACGTGTCGGCCGGGTTGGGGAACGCCGAGCGGGTGCTCGTGAAGGTGCACGAGCATTGTGTCGAGCACGGCGTGTCCTACAAGCATCTGCGTTCGCGGGCCACTTTGCTGGCAAGGAATTCTAAATACGCCCCGCGTGACGGAAGCGGAAAGTTACTGACTCTTTATCCGGCTGACAACAGCGAGCTCGAACGCGTTCTCGCGGAGTTGTCCGCGAAGCTCGACGGGGAACCCGGGGCTTACATTCTCAGCGATCTTCGGTACGGTACCGGGCCGCTCTTCGTCCGCTATGGCGGATTCGCAGAGCAATGGGTCGAACTCGACGGAAAACGTGTCCTCGCGGTGCGCAAACCGGACGGAACGTTGGTCCCGGACAAGCGCGAGCCGACCTTCTCCGTACCCGACTGGGTGACGATTCCGGAGTTCCTCGCGCCGCATCTCGCGGCTCGCAAGGGCGGCGGCGCGGATCAGTTCCCCTATCGAGTGAAGAGTTCGCTGCACTTCTCCAACGGCGGCGGCGTGTACCTCGCCGACCGGAACGCCGACGACGAGCAGGTCGTCCTCAAGGAGGCCAGGCCCTTCGCCGGCCTGGATCGCGACGAGATCGACGCCGTCGAGCGTCTCCGCCGCGAGCACGAGGTGTTGGAACGGCTGAAGGGCGTCGACGGCGTCCCCGCCGCCTTCGACCGGTTCACCGTCTGGGAGCACCACTTCCTGGCGATGGAGTACATGCCGGGCATTTCGCTCGGCAACTGGCTCGCCCGCAACTACCCGCTCACCCGGCGGGAGACCACCGAGGCCGACATCGCCGCGTACACCGAACGTGCGCTGGCGCTGGTCCGGCGGGTGGAGAAGACGGTCGGCGCCGTGCACGACCGCGGGATCGTCTTCGGCGACCTGCACTCCCTGAACATCCTGGTCGACGGGGACGAAGACGCGGTCTCGCTGATCGACTTCGAGATGGCGTCCGACAGCGAAAGCGGCAAACGGCCGGCGCTGGGCGCGCCCGGTTTCCGTGCCCCGAGGGACCGGAACGGTTTCGAGGTCGACAAGTACGCGCTCGCCGTCCTGAAGCTGTGGATCTTCCTGCCGCTCACCACGCTCTTGGAACTCGCCCCGGCGAAGCTGCGCGGGCTCGCGGACTTCGTCCAGAAGCGGTTCGACGTCCCGGAGGGGTACGCCGACTCGATCGTCGCCGAGCTCGCGCCCCGGAACATCCCGCCGCTGACCAGCGTCACCGAGCTGGACCAGGACGAGCCGGACTGGGCGCTGGTCCGCAAGCAGATCACCGAGGCGATCCTCGCCAGCGCGACCCCCGAACGCACCGACCGGCTCTTCCCCGGTGACATCGAGCAGTTCCGCGTCGGCGGAGCGTGCTTCGGTTACGGCGCGGCCGGCGTCCTCCACGCCCTGAACGCCGTCGGCGGCGAGCGTCACCCCGAGCACGAACGCTGGCTGCTGGACTCGATCCGCCGCGATCCGCCGAAACGACCGGGGTTCTACGACGGGTCGTACGGGATCGCGTACGTCCTAGAAGAGCTCGGGTACCGGGACGAGGCCACCAGGCTGCTGGCGGCGTCGGCGACGCTGGTCGAGCAGACCACCGACCACGGTCTGGAAGGCGGCCTGTCCGGGATCGGGCTCACCCAGCTGCATTTCGCGGTGACCCGCAAGGACAACGAGTTCGGCAGGCAGGCACTCGCCACCGCCGTCCGGCTCGCCGAGGCGCTCGAGACGGCCGACCCGCCCGGCGACTTCGCCAGGGCCGGGCTGCTCAACGGCTGGTCCGGTCCGGCGCTGCTGTTCATCCGGCTGTTCGAACGCACCCGCGAAGAGGGTTGGCTCTCCTTCGCCGACCAGGCGCTGGAGCGGGACATCGAGGAGTGCGTCGAGTCCAACGACGACTCGCTGCAGGTCCGCGACGGTGAGACCCGGACGCTTCCCTACGCGGGGGTCGGCAGTGCCGGGATCCTCATGGTCGCCGAGGAGCTGGCGAAGCACCGCCCGGACGCGAAGGCGCTGAAGAGCCTCGATGGCTTGCGCGAAGCGTGCCGCGGCGAGTTCGTCATCCACCCCGGCCTGCTGTTCGGCCGGTGCGGCCTGATGACGGCGCTGGCCATGGGCGCCGAGCCGGACCGGCGCGTCCGCGACGCCATAGACCTGCACCTTTCCCGGCTGGCCTGGTACGCGGTGCCGTACAAGGGCGGCCTGGCGTTCCCCGGCAACCAGCTGCTGCGGCTGTCGATGGACGTCGTCACCGGCGGAGCGGGCGTCCTGCTCGCGCTCGCCGCGACCCTGGACGGGAAGGCCGCGCTGCCTTTCCTGTCCTCCAGAACTGCCGTCCAATGAGGGCGGCGGACGAAGAGATGACTAGTGAAAGGGAACACCATGGAACTGGTTCTCGACCTGCAGGCCCTGGACACCCCCGACGTTCTCGACGGTGGCCACGGCGGCAGCCACGGCGGCACCAGCAACCTGAGCCTGCTCGCGTCCTGCGCGGACAGCACCATCAGCCTGCTGACCTGCCACTGATCCAGGTCTGATCGATGAGAGCGCGGGAGCGGCACAGGCCAAGTGCGCCGCTCCCGCGCTCTCATTTTGCCCGTTGCTTCGTCTCGTTGGGATCACGTTGTAGGGAGTGGGATGGCGGGTTCAGCCGATCGGCTGTTGGTCACGGTGACCGCGCTCGATCGTCCCCGCCTGATCGTGCTGATCTCGAGCGCGCTCGCCGGGACGGCGTCCGGGCTGCTCCTGCCGGGTGCGCTGGCGGCGGCCGTCGACACCGTCGTGGCCGGGCGGCAGAGTCTCCCCGAGGTCTCCTGGCTGATCGTCCTCGGCGTCACCCAGATCGCCGTCGCCCTGATCGGCGGGATCGTGACCGCGCGGATGACCAGTTCCGCGACGGCCTGGCTGCGGCGACGGCTGGCGGGCCACTACCTTTCGCTCGGAACCCGTTCGAAGTTCGCCGACGGCGACGCGATCAGCAGGCTCACCGGTGACTGCACCGGCGCCGGACTGGTCGCCTCGGTCGTCGTCCAGCTCGGGTCGACCACCCTGATCTCGGGCGGCTCCGTCGTCCTGCTCGCGCTGATGGACTGGCGCCTGGCGCTCGTCTTCCTCGGCAGCATCCCGTTCGGCCTGATGTTCGCGCGCACCCACCTGAAGAACACCGCCGACGACGTCCTGACCTATCAAGAGGTGTCCGGCGAACTGGCGGCGAGGATGGTCGACGCCGTCGCCGGGCTCCGCACGATCGCCGCTTCGGGCACCGCCGATCGCGAGGCCGAACGGGTGCTGCGGCCGCTGCCGAAACTGAGTCTCGCGGGGCGCGGGATGTGGCGCACGCAGGCCAGGATGGTGTGGCGCTCCGGTCTGCTGCTGCCCGCCGTGGAACTCGCGGTGCTCGCCGCCGCCGGCTTCGGCGTGCTGGCGGGAAGACTGACCGTCGGCCAGGTCCTCGCGGCGCTCGGCTACACCGCGCTCGGCATGGGCCTGATCACCCAGATCCCGTTGCTCACCACACTTTCCCGCGCGCGGTCGTGCGCGCGGCGGATCAACGAGGTGCTGGACTCGCCGGTGCCCGAGCCCGGCGACCTCGGCGTCGTCCCCGGGCGGGGCACGCTCGAACTGCGCGGGGTCACCGTCGAAGGCGCGTTGCGGGACGTCGACCTGCTCGTGCGGGGCGGCCGCTTCACCGCGGTCGTCGGGCGGTCCGGCTCGGGGAAGTCCGCGCTGGTCAACGTCCTCGGCGGACTGCTGAGCCCGGACGAGGGGACGGCGACGCTCGACGGCCGCCCGCTGGAGAAACTGCGGCCGTACGAACTCCGCGCCGTCGTCGGGTTCGCCTTCGAACGGCCCGCGCTGCTCGGTGCGACCATCGGCGACGCCGTCGGCTACGGCTCGTGGGCGGGGGAGGCCGCCGTGCGCGGCGCCTGCCGGTCCGCGCAGGTCGACGACCTGATCGTCCGGCTGCCGGACGGCTACCGGACGCCGCTCGCGGAGACGCCGCTCTCCGGCGGGGAGGCGCAGCGGATCGGGCTGGCGCGCGCGATCGCGCACGCGCCGCGGGTGCTCATCCTCGACGACGCCACCGCCAGTCTCGACACGGTCACCGAAGCCTCCGTCGAGGAGGCGATCGAACGCACTCTGCCCGGCCGGACCCGGGTGGTGGTGACGCATCGCGCGGCCACCGCGGCGCGGGCGGACGTCGTGGTGTGGATGGAGGACGGCGAGGTTCGCGCGGTCGGTCCCCATGGAGAGCTGTGGCGAAACTCGGGTTACCAGGCTGTTTTCACCGGCATGGGGGCGGAGCAGAGGTGAACGACGGAAGCCGGACCGAGCACGGCGCGAACCCGCCCTGGCCGCAGGCCCCGCTATCGCGGCGGCGGGGCGCCCTGCCGACACGATGCGCGAGTGACCGAAAAGGGCGCCCTGGCGACGCGATCGCGGTCGCGGGTTCGCCAATAGACGATGTGGGGACGCAGTGAGCGTCTGGGGGCTCTACCGCTCGGCGCTGGCCGGGCAGTGGAGAGGCGGGCTGGTCCTGCTGGCCTGCTCCGTGCTGGAAAGCGCGCCCGCGTTCTTGTCCGGTCGCCTGGTCGAACTCGCGGTTGACGAGGGGTTTGCCGCGGGTCGGCCAGGCACCGGACTGCGTTGGCTCGCGGTCTTCGGGCTGGTCGCCGTGATCGGGGCGTTCGGCTCCCGGCTGGTGTGGCATCAGCTCGGCAAGGTCGTCGAGCCGTTGCGCGACGCGCTGGTGACCGCCGTCGTCCGCGGGGTCCTGCACGATCCGGCGCCGCCGCGGAACCAGCCGGACGCCAGCGGCGTCGCCCGCATCACCCAGCACGTCGAGGTGGTCCGGGACGCCACGGCCGGGTTGCTGGTGCAGGCGCGCGGGATGATCGTGACGACGGTCGCGGCGCTGGCCGGGCTGTTCACCATCGCCGGTTCGCTGGCGCTGATCGTCGCGATCCCGGTGGTGGTCGCGGTGGTCGTGTTCGCCTGCCTGCTCCCGTCGCTGGCCCGCCGTCAGCGCGCGCTCGCGCTGGCCGACGAACGGACCGCCGAGGTCGCGGGCGCGTCGCTGTCCGGGATGCGTGACATCGTCGCCTGCGGCGCGGAACCCCTTGCCGCGCTTGAGCTTTACGACGCCATCGACAAGCAGGCCAAGGCGGCCGTGCGGGTCGCGCGGTCCGGGGCGGCGCGGGCGGTGGTGATCGCGATCGGTGCCTTCGTGCCGCTGCTCCTGGCGTTGCTGGTGGCGCCGGGGCTGGTCAGGGACGGCGTGCTCACCACCGGGGCCGCGCTCGGCGCGCTCGTCTACCTGGCGACGACGATGCAGCCGGCGTTGCGCGGGCTGGCCGCGACCGCGAGCACCGTGGTGCTGCGGCTGATCGTCGCGCTGCGGCGGCTGGCGGAGACCGCGGAGGCCGAACCGGAGGCCGACGGCACCGCCGAACCCGACGGGACCGCGATCTACGTCCGCGACCTGACCTTCAGCTGGGGCGCGGCGGCGGAACCGGTGGTGCGCGGTCTCGATCTGCATCTGCGGCCAGGCGAACGGCTCGCGGTGGTGGGGCCGAGCGGGATCGGCAAGTCGACTTTGGCCGGTCTCCTGACCGGGATGCTCGAACCGCAGGCGGGCCGGGTGCTGCTCGGCGGCGCCCCGGTCCGGGAGGTCCCGGCGGCGCTGCGGCACCGGATGGTCGCGTTGATCCCGCAGGAGGCCTACGTCTTCGCGGGGTCCGTGCGGGACAACGTCGGGCTGTTCGCGCAGACCGCGATGGACGGCGAGCTGCTGGCCGCGGTGGCGGCCGTCGGCGCGGAACCGCTGGTGACACGGCTGGGCGGGCTCGACGGCGAGATCGGGCACGGCACGCTGTCCGCCGGTGAAGCGCAGCTGATCGCGCTCGCGCGGGTGTTCGCGAGCGACGCGGGCGTCGTCATCCTCGACGAGGCGACCTCGCATCTCGACCCGCCCGCCGAAGCCCGCGCGGAGCGGGCGTTCGCCGAGCGGGGCGGGGTGCTGGTGGTGATCGCGCACCGGCTGTCTTCGGCGTTGCGCGCGGACCGGGTCCTGGTGATGGACGGCAAGGAGACCGCACTGGGCACCCACCTCGAACTCATGGACCGGTCCACGCGCTACGCCCAGCTCATGCACGCGTGGTCGCCGCGGCTACCCCAGCCCAGCGCCCAGTTCTTCGAGCGCGCTCCTGAGTAGACCCTCGACCGGGACCGGCCTCCTCGAAGAACGATCGACGAAGACGTGCACGAAGCGGCCCTCCGCGATCAAGGTCTCCTTCGAGTACATCCCGACCTCGTAGCGGACGCTGGACCGCCCGAGGTGTCCCACCCGCAGGCCGACCTCGAGTTCGCCCGGGAACGACACCGAAGCGTGGTACTTGCACTGCGATTCCACGCACAGCCCGATGACACCGCCGGTCTCGATGTCGAGCCCGCCGCGTTCGATCAACCAAGTGTTGATCACCGTGTCCATCACCGAATAGTGGACGACGTTGTTGACGTGCCCGTAGACGTCGTTGTCCTTCCACCGCAACGGAACCGTCTGCCAGTGCGGGTATTCGGCGTTCACCACAGCGTCACCGAGTCCCGCAGGATACCGGCGAGGTCCTCTTCGGACGCTTCACGCGGTGCCGTCGCCAGCAGCCGTTGTTGCTTCACCGTGCCGGAGACCAGTGAGTCCACATCGGACTCGGTGTAGCCGACGGCGCCGATCCCGTTGGGGATCCCGATCTCCCGCATGATCCGCCGCAGCACGGCGGGCAGGTGGTCGGCCAGATCGCCCGGCCATTCGAAGTCCGGCGCGAGCAGCCTGGCCACCCGCTCGTGCCGGTCCGGAGCGGCCTCGAAGGTGAACCGGAACGCCGCGGGCGCCGTCAGCGAGACGGCCATCCCGTGCGGCACCATCGGTTCGTCGCCCGGATACCCGGCGGGGTGGAACTCCCTGACCTGCCCGGCGATCGGGTACGCGTTGGCGTGCGGGATGTGCACGCCGGCGTTGCCGAACCCGAGTCCGGCGAAGGTCGCCGCGAGCGCCATCGCCTCACGCGCCTTCATGTCCGAGCCGTCCCGCACGGCGGCGGGCAGCGCCCACGACAGCAGGCGCAGCGACTGTTCGGCGAACATGTCGGCCAGCGGATTCGAGCCGCAGTAAGGAACCCGGTCCTCGGGCCGCTTGCGGTCGAATTCGGTGTACGGCTTGGCCGTGTAGCTTTCCGCGGCGTGGCAAAGGATGTCCATCCCGCTCGCGGCGGTGACCTCCGGCGGCTGCGAGACGGTCAGCCGCGGGTCGACCACGGCGAGGCTCGGC
Source organism: Amycolatopsis thailandensis (assembly GCF_042723255.1). NCBI lineage: Bacteria > Bacillati > Actinomycetota > Actinomycetes > Pseudonocardiales > Pseudonocardiaceae > Amycolatopsis > Amycolatopsis thailandensis. The sequence continues at coordinate 75,542 of NZ_JBHXJK010000006.1, read as the reverse complement.
CGCAGCCGGAGATGGCTGATGCCGCTCTTCACCCGCAGTGACAGCACGTCCAGCACGCAGACCGTGGTGCTCTCCGAGCCGGTCCCGGTCGTGGTGGGCACCGCGACCAGCGGTTTCAGCGGCGCGCTCGGCGCGCGGCCGCCGCCGACCGGGGCGTTGACGTAATCCATCAGGTCGCCGTCGTTGCCGGTCAGCAGGTTCACCGCCTTGGCGGTGTCGATGGCCGATCCGCCGCCGACGGCGACGAAGGCGTCCCACTCGCCCTGCCCGCGGGCGAAGTCGACGGCTTTCCGCATGCTGACGTCGGTCGGCTCGACGTGCACGCCGTCGAACACGACCGCTTCGATGCCGTAGCCCTCTATGCCTTCGGCGATCCGTTGCGGCCAGCCCGTCGCGGCGACGTTCGCGTCGGTCAGGACGAGTACCCGGCGGGCGCCGTACTGCGTGAGGTCGTAGCCGATCTCGTCACTCGATCCGGTGCCGTATTTCAGGGCCGGGGCACCGTAGGTGAAAACAGTTTCACGTCCGGCGGTGGTTGAGGTCACGTTTTCGTGCTCCCTTGCTCGAACACGCTCCGATTTCGGACATTCCACCGCTCCGGGATTGCCGGAATCGGAAGATCGCTTGACGGCACCGATCATCGCCCGCCTAAGCTAATCCCATTAGATACCAACCGGGAGCGTCCGTCGCCCAGACGGCCGTGCGGATCCTGACCGAGGCGCAGATCCACCGCGTGTACGCGGTGGTGGGTGAGTCCTTCCTGGACCTGCTCGACGCGCTGCAGCGGGAGCGTTCGATCACCTTCGTCTCGGCGAGGCACGACTCCGGCGCGGCCTTCATGGCCGAGGCCGAAGGCAAGCTCACCGAGCACCCGGCCGTGCTGCTGGCGGGTCGCGGTCCGAACGCGGCGAACCTCGCGATCGGCGTGTCCACGGCGTACCAGGACGAGAGCCCGATGGTCGTCCTGCTGGAGAACCCGCCGTCCAGCCCCGGCCCGACCAGTGAACCGCCCACCGCGGACCTGACCGCGATGTTCGAGCCCATCGCCAAGTGGACCGGCCGCGCGCAATCCCCGGACGAGGTCCCCGGCCTGCTGGTCGAGGCGCTGACCCGCTGCCGCGAAGGGCGGCCCGGGCCCACCGTCGTCGCCGTCCCCGCCGACTTCTGGGGCGTCCCGTTCGATTCGGCCAAACCGGTCGCCGCCGTGCGCGCGCCCGTCACCGGTGCGCTCGGCCGCACCGCCGAAGCGGTCGCGCAGCTGGTCGACGAGGCCCGCTATCCGGTGGTGATCGTCGGCGGCCGGGCCCGGTCGGCGCGCGAGGAGCTGATCGCCGTCGCCGACGAGCTCGCGCTCCCGGTGTACAACGCGTTCCGCCGTCAGGACGCCTTCCCCGAGAATCACGCGCGCTACGCCGGCCACCTCGGCATCGGCATCCCCGCCCGGCAGCTCGACGCGCTGGAGCGCGCCGACCTCGTGCTCGCGCTGGGCACGCAGCTCGACGAGGTCACCACCCAGTCCTACCGCTATCCGACGCCGTCGCAGACGCTGGTGCTGGTCGGCACCGGGATCGAGCCGGCCCGGCGCGGCGGCCTGACCTTCCGGGTCGACTCCGAGGTCGAGCCGTTCCTGCGCGAACTGCGTGACGTCGCCTCGCCGCGGACGCGCCGCGCGTCGGCCGCGAACGCCGCCGTGCACACCTTCATGACGCCGCCCGACACCAGCGGCGCGACCCGCGTCCACCCCGCCGACGTCATCCGCGCGGTGCGCAAGCTCGCGCCCGAAGACGCGATCGTGACCAGCGACGCGGGCAACTTCGCCCAGTTCATGCACCGCTACTGGTGTTTCACCGCGCCGCGCAGTCAGCTCGGCCCGAGCAACGCGGCGATGGGCTACGCGGTCCCCGCGGCGGTCGCGGCGAAACTCGCCGAACCACGCCGCACGGTGATCGCGATGGTCGGCGACGGCGGCGCGCTGATGACCGGGCAGGAGATCGAGACCGCCGTCCGCTACCGCGTGCCGGTGACCGTCCTGGTGTTCCAGAACGGACTCCACGGTCCGCTCGCCGTGCGCCAGGCGCGCAAGCACGGGCGGCTTTCGGGGGTCACCGTCCCCGTCACCGACTTCGCGTCCTGGGCGCGCGGGCTCGGCGCCGCCGGATACACGGTGGACGACCGGGAGCAACTGGAGCCGATCATCGCGAGCGCGCTGGTCCGGCAACGGCCGTGCGTGATCGACATCAGGACGGATCCGGACGTGGTGACCCCGGACATCCGGCTGACGAGCCTGCTGGGCGCCGCGCGGCCGCAGCAGGGGCAGCAGTAAAGACACGGTTTTCTCAGGGGATACACAGAAACCCTTGTGGCGCCGCCTTCACCTGCTCCAAAAGGTGGGATCGAGATGACGACTCGGCCGACTTTCGGTCGCGGAGACCGGATTTTGTCGGTCGGCCGTGGCACAATCGCCGCAACACCGAGAGTCCGATATGGACCGGACGATCACCGGTGGGGTTGTTGGCACGCAGGGCGTCACGTCCTACTACGAGCATTGTGTTGACACTGGGAGAAAACATGGCTGACGAGACGAAGCCACAGGACAAGTCCGTTTCCGGCGTGGTGCCGGTGCTGTTCAGCGCGGACGCGGAAACCCACGACATCGCCGTCGTGGCCACGAACCGGGAGGCGTTGCGCCGTTCGCCGTTCGGCGCCGAGGTACCGTTGCGGGCGGCCAGCGGGGAATAGCCCTGCCGCCGGGAGCCGCGCCGCCGGGTAGTACAGTGCTGCCGCGCACACAGGGGTGAAGGCGCTTGTCGGCCTGCGTGAGGTGTGCTTTACTGCTCCAGGTCTCGATTTTTGTGTTCGTGTTGGTTCACGCTCGCAGAACTCAGCGGGCGTAGTGTCTCCTCGTGTTTCCGGGGAAGCAAACCGTCTGGTCATGACCCGGGCTGCCGACGTGGCTTCCTGTTTGTTTGTGTTGCATATGGAGATTTTATGACTCAGGGCACTGTGAAGTGGTTCAACTCCGAGAAGGGGTTCGGCTTCATCACTCCCGACAACGGCGGCGGCGACGTCTTCGTGCACTACAGCGAGATCAAGGGCAACGGCTTCCGTACCCTCGAGGAGAACGCCCGCGTGGAGTTCGAGATCGGGCAGGGCGCGAAGGGTCCGCAGGCCACCTCGGTCACCGTGATCTGATCCAGGTTTTCCAAGCAGGGCCGCCATCCCTTCGGGGAGGCGGCCCTGCTGCTTTTCACGGGGGCTTTTCCCGGGGCCGCCGCCCGCCGAACTGACCAAAATGGCCGTGTTCGCACAGCGAGTCGCGATGCAACCTCGTGCAACTCTTTCTTTCGCGGCCCGGACGTCGTTTCCTTGTAGGGACTTGGCGCGGCAGCGGAGGACATGTGGGCGAAGCGGTTGCGGGGATCGTGGCGAACCCCGCTTCGGAGCGTGACATCCAGAGCCTGCGCTCGGCACTCCGCGTGGCCGGGGTCGGCCGGGTGATGGTGTGGACCGAGGCGGGGAAGATCATCGGCACCGTCCGCCGGATGGTGGACGCGGGGGCGAGCGTGCTCATCTGCCTCGGCGACGACGGCCTGATGCGGGCCGCCGCGGCCGCGTGTGGCGACGTCCCGCTGCTCATGATGCCGACCGGGAGCACCGACGTGCTGCCCGAGCCCACCGTCGCCGGGCTCGCCGCCGGGCTGCTGGCCACCCACCAGGTGGACGCGGACCTGGTCACGAACCGCGCGACCATCCTCGAAGTCGTCACGAAGGCACGCCGGGAGATCGCGCTCACCGACGTCAGCGTGTCCTCGGAGAGCCAGTGGGGCCCCGCCTCGCTGACCGAGCTGTACTGCACGTTCGCCGTCCCGGACGGGATCGGGCTCTCCAGCATCCCCGGGCGGCTGTGCCCCAGTCCTAAGTCCACTGTGGACGGTGTCGCGGTCTCGCTCGGGCCGGTCGACGAGACGCCGTACGTCGTGCAGGCGCCGATCGCGCCCGGCGAGGTCCGGTCGGTGGGTGTCCGGGGCTGGAGCGTGCTGCATCCCGGGGTCCGCGTCGACCTCCGCGCCGGCGGCGGTTCCATCGCGCTCGACGGTCAGCCGCACTTCGTGCTGAGGCCGGAAGAGAGCGCTTTCGTCGAGCTGAAGCCCGACGGCCCGTGGTGCGTCGACGTCCGCGCCGTGATGGCCGAGGCCACCAGGACCGGCCTGCTCCTCGGACGACGGCCGAAGGGCGCCTTTCCCGCGTCCCGCCTGGCGGACGCGCCCTTCACCGGGTAAACCTCGCCCAGGTCACAGAGCCCTTCCGCGCGCCGGGATCCCCAGGCACACTGGCCGGAACGGACCAAGGGAGTAGGCCAGGTGCAGCTGGAGGCGGCGTTGCCGGTCGGCGCGGATCCGCGGCGGCACGCGCTCGCCCTCGCGAAGGTGCGCGAGGCCGCCCTCGCCGGGGCCACCCTCCCGAGTCATCCGCGCGCGGTCATCGGCGCGTCCTGGCGGCGCATGCGCCGTCTCGGTCTGGACCCGGATCGCGGCGCCCCCGTGCCCGCGCTCACCCCGGAACAGCTGGAGACCCGCCGTCGCCAGAGCGGTCTCGCCGCCGTCCTGCCCGCCCTGCGTGGTGGTCTGATCAGTCTCGCCGAGCAGTCCGCGCACATCATGGCCGTCGCCGCCGCCGACGGCCGCGTCCTCTGGCGCGACGGCAGCACCGCGGTCCGCCGCCGCGCCGACGCGCTCGGATTCGTCGAAGGCGTCGACTGGCACGAGAACTCCGCCGGTACCAACGCCATCGGGACGGCGCTGGTCGCCCGGCATCCGGTCCAGGTCTATTCCGCCGAGCACTACGTCCGTAACCAGCACGACTGGACCTGCGCCGCCGCGCCGCTGCACGATCCGCGGGACGGCAGGCTGCTCGGCGCCGTCGACCTCTCCGGCCCGGCCTCCACCGTGCACCCGACGACGCTGGCTCTGGTCGACGCGGTCGCGAAACTCGCCGAAGCGCAGCTGCGCACCACCCATCTCTCGGAACTCGAACGGCTGCGCGGGCTGGCTTCGCCCCTGCTCACCAAGCTGAAGGGCCGGGTGGTCATCGCCGACCCGCACGGCTGGGTCGCCGCCTCGGCGGGTTTCGTCCCGGTCGGCCGGATCGCGCTGCCGAACGACGCGACCGCGGGCCGGACCTGGCTGCCCACCTACGGGAACTGCCTGCTGGAACCGTTGCCCGGTGGTTGGCTCGTCCGGGTCGCCGACGAGGAGGACGCGCCGCCGACCCGCGTCGTCCTCGACCTGAAGTCGTCGCGGGAGAGCACGCTGCACGTCTCGGGCGCGGCGGGCACCTGGTCGCATCGGCTGAGCCCGCGCCACGCGGAGATGCTGTACGTCCTCGCGCTCCACCGGGAAGGGCGGTCGGCGTCGGAACTGTCGTTCGACCTCTTCGGCGACGCCGGCCGTACCGTCACCGTCCGCGCGGAGATGTCCAGGATGAGGCGGCATTTCGGCGGGATCCTGCTGGCCAGGCCGTACCGGTTCGACGACGGCGTCGAGGTCGTCGTCGAGCGGCCCGCCGACGGTGGCGAGGTCCTCCCGTACTCCGTCGCGCCCGCCGTCCGCGCCTGAACCTCCACCCCCGGTTCAACCCGGCGACGGTCCCGGTCCACCCCTTGGCGTGCCTAACGTCCGGGCCATGGGAAAAATGAACGTGAAAGGCCTGTTGGGGCTGGTAGTGATAGGTGTCGTCGTCCTGCTGGGGTTCCTGGCGTACCGCCTGATCCTGGTCGAGATGATCACGCGGCTGAGCGATCACTGAGGGAGCACATGGGGAAGCGTGAAAGGCCGCTGCTGCCGGACACGATCGCGCCGAGCTGGCTGGTCGTCCAGCTGCTCGGCACGGCCGCGGTCGTGGTGGTGCTGGTGACCGCACGCGAGTCCAGTGCGTGGATCTGGACGGCGTACGGCGTCTGCGGGGCCTGCTGGCTGGGCTTCGTGGCGGCCTCTCCGCGCTTTCCCCGGGTGGCGACCGTCCTGCTCGCGGTGGCGAGCGTCGCGCCGTCGATCGCGCTCGGCTGGGCGGAGGACTCGTCGGCCATCGTGCTGGCGGTGGTCACGGTCAGCCGGTTCGCCACCCTCACCGAGCCGTCGGTGGCCGCCATCCTGGGGGTGGTGGGGCTCGACGCGAGCCTCGCGGCGGTCACCGGCCTGGTCGCGGGCGCGTCCGAACCGCTCGTGTTCGGCAACGTCGGCGTGCTGCTCGTGCTGATGCTGCTGGGGTTGAACCGGCGGCAGTACGAGGTGCAGGCGGCGCAGGCGGCCGCGCTGCTGGAACAGACCAAGCTGGCGCAGAGCGAACACGCGCGGGCGGCCGCGCTCGACGAGCGCACGCGCATCGCCAGGGAGATCCACGACGTCCTCGCGCATTCGCTGGGAGCGCTGGGAATCCACCTGGAGGTCGCCGAGGCCCTGCTGGCCGAGAAGTCCGATGTGGACGGTGCGCTCGGCAGGGTCCGGTTGTCCCGACGGCTGGCGGCGGACGGGCTCGCCGAGGCGCGGGACGCCGTCGCCGCCTTGCGCAGTGACGTCCCGTCGCTGGCCGAAGCCTTGCGTCAGCTGGCGAACGCGCACCACGACGGGGTGTCCTACGAGGTTTCGGGGGAGCAGCGGCCGTTGCCGTCCGCCCAGGTGGTCTCGCTGGTGGGGGTCGCGCGGGAGGCGTTGACCAACGCGGCGAAACACGCGTCCGGGCGGCCGGTGTCGCTCCGGCTGATCTTCACCCCATCGGAGGTCCGCTTGCGGGTGTGGAACGAACTCGGCGACGTCGTCCGATCGGAGGAAACCGGCGGCTTCGGGCTCACCGGGATGCGGGAGCGGCTCGCGCTCGCCGGTGGCACGCTGACCGCGGGCCCGGCCGACGGGCGCTGGACGGTGGAGGCGGTGGTGCGGGCGTGATCCGGGTGGTCGTGGTCGATGACCAGCAGGTGATGCGCGAGGGGCTCGTCGCGTTGCTCGGGCTGATCGACGGTGTCGAGGTCGCCGGTTCGGCGGGCGATGGACGGCAGGCGCTCGACCTGCTCCGTCACACCGCGGCCGACGTCGTGCTGATGGACCTGCGCATGCCCGTACTGGACGGGGTGGCCGCGACCAGGCTGCTCAAACGCGATCACCCGGAGGTCGCCGTCGTCGTCCTCACGACGTACGCGGACGACGCGTCGATCGCCGACGCGTTGCGCGCCGGAGCCCGCGGCTATCTGACCAAGGACGCGGGCCGCGCCGAGATCGGGGCGGCCGTCCGCTCCGCCGCCAACGGGCAGGCGATCTTCGCCGCCGAAGTCTCCGACAGACTCGTCGCCGCACTCGAATCGAGAACGGTCACCCGGGCCAAGACCGGATTCCCGGACGGCCTCACCGCCCGCGAAGCGGAAGTGCTCGGCCTCATCGCGCGCGGGTTGTCCAATCCGGAAATCGCCGCCGAGCTGTTCATCGGCGAAGCCACCGTGAAAAGCCACATCAATCACGCTTTCGCCAAGATCGGTGTGCGCAATCGTGCGGAGGCCGTGCGATACGGCCTGGAAAAAGGCCTCTGACCCAGGCGGGAGATCACGTGCCGATGACACACGCCGGTGTCACTGGCTGCGCCGATCCCGACTCGGATACCTTCTTTGCGGGTAGAGCCAATGGGGAGGATCGGCGATGACGAGCACTGTGACCCGGCCGGGGCCGCCGGGCAGCCCCGCGCCGCCCCCTGCGCCGGAAGGCCGCAGCGGGATCGCCGGGCTGCTCGAACTGCCGGGGAACGGGGTCCGCGCGATCATCCGGTCCGCGGCGACCACGCCGGGCAGGCTTTCGGTCATCGCGATCGGGCTCGTCCTGCTGTCCCTGGTCGCGGGCCTGTTCGGCGCGCTCGCGGCGCAGGACAAGAAGGACACGATCAACGGCCTGATCGACCACCGCGAACCCCTCGCGGCCGCCGCGCAGCAGGTCTATCGCGCGCTCTCGGACGCGGACGCGACAGCGGCCAGCTCGTTCCTCTCGATCGGCACCGAGCCGCTCCCGATGCGCCAGCGATACGAACGCGACGTCGCGGAGGCCGGTGCGGCGCTGGCGAAGGCGGCGTCGGACTCTTCCGGTGTCGACGAAGCGGCCGAGCAGATCAACACCCTCGGCCGTGAGATCCCTGTCTACACAGGACTGATCGAGACGGCGCGCACTTACAACCGGCAGGGTTTTCCCGTCGGTGCCTCGTATCTGCGTGAAGCCTCCGAGCTGATGCGGGCGAAAATCCTTCCCGCCGCACAGGATCTGTACCGCATCGACACCGACCGGCTGGCCGCCGAACAGGACGACGCGACCGGATTTCCTTGGCTGGCAACGGCTTTGCTGCTCGCCCTGCTCGCCGCGCTGATCGTCACGCAGGTGCATCTGACCCGGAAGACCAACCGGTTGCTGAACGTCGGGCTCGTCGCCGCGTCGGTGTCGGTGGTGGTCGCCCTGCTGTGGGGCGCGGTGGCGCTGATCGTGCAGAGCAGCCTCGTCGGCAGCGGCGAGGAAGACGGCTCGCACCAGGTCGACGTCCTCGTCCGCGCCCGGATCGCGGCTTTGCAGGCACGAGCCGACGAAACGCTGACCCTCGTCGCCCGCGGCGACGGCGCGGCGTACGAAAAGGACTTCGGCGATCTCGCCGCGCAACTCGGCGGGTCGGACGGCCAGGGCGGCCTGCTGGGCGAGGCCCGCGGTCTCGCGGCGGGCGGTGTGGCCGCGGACAAGGTGGACGCGTCCATCCAAGCGGCGTCGGCGTGGTTCAAGGCGCACCGCGAGGTGCGGCGCCTGGACGACGACGGCTTCTACCAGGACGCCGTCGACACGGCCATCCGTGACGACAAGAAGGACGGCGCGGCCGGGGCGTTCCTGCGGCTCGACGAGAACCTGGTGGCCGCGATCAACGTGGGACGACAGGAATTCCTCGACGACACCCGCAGCGGCGAACGCGCGCTGACCCTGCTCGCGCCGGGGATCGCGGTGCTGGCGTTGATCGCGGCGGCGGGGTCCGCGTTGGGGATCCGTGAACGGCTGAGGGAGTACCGGTGATGCGGAACGGTCTGCGAACGGCCGTGCTCGGCGCGGTCTTGGTGCTGGCGACGGCTTGCGGCAGCGCGGGGGCGCCGGTCGATCCGGCTCCCGCCGGTGACGTCGCCCCGCCGCAGCCCGCCAACGTCGGCGGTGCCGACAACGCGGGCGGTGGCGGGACGGCCGACACGAGCTGTAACCCGTTGGCCAGCCTGCGGCCGACCAACGGCACGTCGATCACAAGCGGTTCGACGATGGCGAAGATCAAGGAAAACGGCAAGCTGATCGCTGGCGTCGACCAGACGACGTTCCTGTTCGGGTTCCGGAATCCGACGTCGGGTCAGCTCGAAGGCTTCGACATCGACATGGTCAACGAGATCGCGAAGGCGATCTTCGGCAGCGCGGAAGGCCGCGTGCAGTTCCGGGCGATCCCGTCGAAACTGCGGGAAGAGGTGCTGGAGAAGAAGCAGGTCGACATCGTGGTCCGGACCTACAGCATCACCTGCAGCCGGCTGAAGAAGGTCGGCTTCTCGACGGCGTATTACAAGGCCGGGCAACGGATCCTGGTCGAATCCGGGTCGAACGTCACCCAGCTCTCGGATCTCGGCGGACGGCGGGTGTGCGCGACCAAGACGTCGACCTCGCTGACGAAGATCGCGGCGGATCCGTCGAAGCCGGTGCCCGTCTCGGTGGACAACTGGTCGGACTGCCTGGTGATGCTGCAGCAGAAGCAGGTCGAGGCCGTGTCGACGGACGACGTCATCCTCGCCGGGATGCTCGCGCAGGACCCGACGCTGAAGATCGTGGGGGACCGGTTCAGCGAAGAGAACTACGGCATCGGTGTCCCGAAGGAGAACGAGGACATGGTGCGGTACGTGAACGCCGTGCTGGAGAACGTGCGCGGTGGCGCGTGGCAGGCGAGCTACGCGAAGTGGGTCGGGAACAAGCTCGAAGGCGGGACACCGCCCCCGGCTCAGTACAAGTGAGAACGGGCCGTTCGGGATTCACTCCCGAACGGCCCGTTTCTCGTCACGAGGACTTCTCGCCGATCACCGGCGGCACCGGCTTCATGTCGCCGTCGTAGCCGCCGAACAACACGTCGGCGTCTTCTTCCTGCAGGTAGTTCGGGGCCTTCTTTTCCTTGTCCTCTTCCTTTTGTCCCTTGCCGCCCGGAGCACCGGCACCCATCGGACCGTGGCCGCCGCCCTTGCCCGCGGCCGCCGCGCCACCCCGGGTGACCCGCTCCTCGGGCAGCTTGCCCGACCCGGATCCGCCCTTGCCCGCGAGCTTCTCGGCCTCACCGGCCGGAACCTTGCCGCCCGCGAGCCGCTCGGCGACGTTGCCGGACCCACCGTTGCGCCCGAACCCGCCGCCGCCACCGGTCAACCGGCTGGCCGCGCTGCCACCAGGCCCGCTCGGCGTCCGGCCCGGCTTGCCGCGGTACTGCTCGCTGCCCAGCCGTCCGAGGCCGGACGGCCCAGGACCGTTCACGGCCGCCAGCCCCGGCGTCGGCCCCGGCCGGAGCGACCCGGGCGGCCCGCTGAGCGGCTGACCCGGCCCCGGCACCCCGGTGTGCCCGCCACCCGTGGTGATCCCGGGCCCGGGACCCGACGTCGGTCCCGGCCCACCCGAGTAGCCCGGACCGCCTGTGTAGCCCGGCCCACCCGTCTGGCCAGGACCACCCGTCTGGCCCGGTCCGCCACTGAAGCCCTTGGCGTCGGTACCCCCGGAAAACCCGGACGCCGTCGTCGAATCGCCCATTTCCGGCGGTGGGGCGAAGGTGGGCTGCTTGGAATTGACGTCGAAGAGCGACTGGTCGTAGGTGTGCATCACCTGCGCCGCCTGCTGGTGCGCCTGGAACGACTGCTCCTGCTTGGCCGAGATGTTGCCGACCGTCTCCACCGCGCCCGCGAAGTTGCCGTCCCCGAGCTGCTGCATCGCGTTCTTGTACTCGGCGTTGCGGTCGAAGGGGACCTCTTCGGGCATGGAGTTCTTCGCGGTGGTGGCCGCGGCCGCCGACTGGGAGAACCGGTTGGACGCGAGGTAGGCGCCGTCACCCGCGGTGTCGGCCCACTTGCTGACACTGGAGAAGAAATCCGTGACCGCTTTGGCGCCGTCTCCCTGCCAGTGCTCGCCTTCCTTGCCTATCGCGGACTTGACGGCGCTGCTGAAGGTGTTCAGGGAGTTGCCCTGGTTGTTCCAGAGCTCACCCTTTTCGTCGATGTCACGGGGGTCGAGGTCCTGCGTGACCATGTTCTTCAACTCGCCGTGCGGGACCGCTTCGTAGCGCTGTTCCGAAGGGGTGAGGCCGGTGCGGAACTCCTGGCCCTGCGTGAGCGCCGCAGCCTGGTCGGCCGAATATTGTCCCGCTTTGGCCTCGGCCGTCAGCTTCGCGGTCAGGGCGTTCCCGCCGGGACCGGCATTGGTCTCCTCGTAGGTGTCGGAGTAGCGCTTCCCCTCGTAGTCACGGCTCGCCTTACCCGTCACCGAGAACGCGCTGTTGAAGTCGTCTTGCCCGACGTTGACCATGGTCCTCCCCGTTCCGGTCAGTTGCCTCTAGGCAGTTTCGGTTCCGCGGCCGTTGCGATTTCCCTGGACAGCGCGCACGCTTCCTCGTTTGTCCCCTTGTTCAAACCGGTCGAGGCAGTCATTCGAGCGTTCGCTGTTACGGCGATCGCTACTGTGCAGGCCTGTTTTCCCGCATCGCCGGGAATCTCGACGGCGTCCCGGCTCCCGACTTTGGTCGGAAGCTTGGTCCCTTGCCCTGCCGACAGCTGGTCGATGCCTGCGTCCGAAACAAGGTAGAGAGTGACGGAGCCAAATCCTTGCTTTCGGGTGCCGCACCCGTTGTCGCTCTCGTAGGTTTCTACGGCGGGCGGATCGAATCCCTTGGTCATGGTCGTCGGCTCGAGCAAATCGCATGCCTTAAGGTCGCCGAAGACATCAGCGGGGTTGGCGCTCGTCGACGTCGATGTTCGGCCGGGCTGCGTTGGTACAGGTGTCGCGTTGCCGGGCTTCTCGGTTGAGCAGGCGGTAAGCCCCGACGTAAGAAGGGTTGCCAGAGAGACGACGAGCAGAAGCCGCGATTTCATGATCATGTCGGTGTTTCGTCAGTCCTTTTGAAGAGATTTCAGCTGGTCTGCGTTGGCGTTGTCTCGGTGCGAATACTTCGACTTAGCCAGGTCTATGGCTTCTTCGGCGCGGTTGAGGACATCTCGCAGTTTGTCGAGCTGGGTCTTCGCGGATAGCTCGTCGCCGTCTGCTACAAGGATCGCGTGTTGACCAACTTGCTGTGCGAACGGGCCGGTACCCAACTTGGGCTTTTCCGCAAGACGGAGAAAACGGATCTGGTTATGTGACCAGTCAGTCACATATTCGGAGATGGCTGTCTTCAGCGCTTCCCCGGCTTCCTCGCTGACCTTGAACTTCCCCTCTTTCGCCGCCGTCACCATCGCGTCGGCCTGCGCCGAGAAGTCCCCCAGCATCTGCGAGAAGTCGCCCGGTGGTCCGCCGGTGCCGTCAGTCATGGTCTCTCCCCTGTACCAAGTCCCGGTTACTCGTAGCGCTCGTCAGATCACGATATCAGCGGAAACGGCCCCGAAGGCCGCTGTCCGGCGAGGATCACGCGCTGCCGACGCGGGCGGCTTCGACCAGGTCGTGGATCCATCGTGCCAGGTGAGAGCCACTCGTCGGGGTGAACGTGCGGCGGACTTCGCCGTCGGGGAAGCGGTCGGTGGCGAGCATGAAGCGGCCCTGGACGCTGTCGAACCACTGGACGCTCTTCTGCTGCGGTTTGCCCCGATCGTCGCGCAGGGTGATGCCGAGCGTGCCGAGCCGCGCGAGCGGGAATTCGAAGAAGCGGCCGGCCGCGCCCAGACGGAGGTTGCCGGGGTCTTCGTCGAACGGGTCGTCCGGTCGTTTGGCCGGGGGGAGGGTGGCGGACGTCGTCACCCGTCCGGGGAACGGTGGCAGTGACGGCAGGTAGCCGAGGAGGGTCGCGACGACCTGTTCGGGGTAGACCGGCTCGAAGAGGATGTCGAATCCGCGCTGTTGGCTCACGACGCCCAGACGTTGGTTCCAGGCACCCCGATAGAGGTATTCGGCGTCCTGCTCTACCTCGTGCGCCTCCAGGGTGACGACGAAGTCGCCCGTCGCCCAGAGCCGGAGCGCTTGTTCGTAGTCGCGCAAGAGTTCGCGGCCGCGGGCGAAGCCTCGGTCGGCCAGGCCGGCCCAGACCTCTTCGCAGTGCCGCTCGCGTTCGGTGACGGTGGTACCGACGGTCGGGATTTCGAAGGGCAGCACGAATCTGCCGAGCCCGAGTTCTTCGAGTACGACGTCGAGCTGGGCCATCGACATCGAAAATGACGCAGGCACCCGGTCCTCCCCCTCATCACCTGCTGAATCGGTTCTCTCCCGAACCGTAGCGGGTTCGACCCGGCGCGGGCACGACCTGCCTGCTCACGTCTAGGATCAGGTCCCAAGCCGTCGCGGGGATTCGGGAGGTACCAGTGTCGGAAGAGCCTCGCCGTCCTCGGCACGCAGCGCCGGATGACGCCACACCCGAGCGCGAGGCGGAGTCCGCCTCTTGGACGCCGCCGGCGCCGGTCCGCTGGGAAACGCCCGAACCGTCCATTTCCGGCAGGCTCGACTTCTCTGAGCCGCCGAAGGCGAAGCCCCAGCCCCCACCGGAGACGGACGCCGAGCGCACGATCTTCCACGCGCCCGTCCAGCGACCGCAGACGCCGCCGCGCGGCCAGCAGCGGCCGATCCCCGGCGCCGAGGACCCGACGCGTCCCCCGGGCGAGATGGCACCCGTGAGTCCGCAGACCCAGATCGTCCGCCCCGCCTGGCAGGCCCCGGTCGACGCGCCCCAGCCGACCAGCGTGCTCTCCTCGCCGACGCCGGAGACGCAGAGCATCATGCCGCCGTCGCCGCGCGTCGACCACGGCCCCGGCACACTTCCCGACCCCGGCACCGAAAGCGTCCTCCCCGAACGTTCGAGTGAAAGCCGGGGCACGGGTACCGGCACCGGGACCGGATCGGGCAGCCGGGGCACCGGCACCGGAACGGGTTCGTTCCCCGGCACCGCCCGCCGGACGTCGTCGCGCACCTCTCGTCGCGGCCGCCTCGGCGCCGGGCTCGTCGACGTCCCGCAGGTGCCCTACCGCGACCCGGCGTCCGCCGTCCTCGACAACCCGATGGTGTCGGAGGAGAAACGCTTCTGCGGTAATTGCAGCGCCAAGGTCGGCCGCGGCAAGGACGGCGAACCCGGCTCGCCGGAAGGCAACTGCGAGAAGTGCGGGAACCCGTTCTCCTTCGTGCCGAAGCTGCGGCCGAACGAGATCGTCGGCGGCCAGTACGAGGTGCTCGGCGCCCTCGCCTACGGCGGGCTCGGCTGGATCTACCTCGCGCAGGACCACAACGTCAGCGACCGCTGGGTGGTGCTCAAGGGCCTGATCGACACCGGTGACGCCACCGCGATGGCGGCCGCCGCCAACGAGCAGCGGTTCCTCGCCGAGGTCGAACACCCCAACATCGTCAAGATCCACAACTTCGTGCAGCATCCGGACGGCGACACCGGCAACTCCGTCGGCTACATCGTCATGGAGTACGTCGGTGGCCAGTCGCTGCGCCAGCTCGCGCTCGCGCACCACCGCGAGACGAAGCGCCCGGAGCCGCTGCCGATCGGCCAGGTGATCGCCTACGGGCTCGAGATCCTGCCCGCCATGGGCTACCTGCACAGCCAGAACCTGCTGTACTGCGACCTCAAGCCCGACAACGTCATCCAGACGCACGAACAGCTCAAGCTGATCGACCTCGGCGCGGTCCGCCGGACGGACGACTACGAGAGCCCGCTGTTCTTCACCACCGGCTACAGCGCGCCCGAACTGGCGACCCATGGCGCTTCGGTGGCCTCGGACCTGTACACGGTCGGCCGCACGCTCGCCGTCCTCAGCTTCGAGTTTTCGGGCTACACCAGCAAGTACAAGACGACCCTGCCGGGACCGGACGTCGTCCCGCTGTTCGCGCTCTTCGGTTCGTACTACCGCTTCCTGAAGCGCGCGACGCACACCGACCCGGATCGCCGGTTCATCGCCGCCGAGGAGATGGGCGACCAGCTGACCGGTGTGCTCCGCGAGATCATGGCGCTGGGCACCGGGAAACCGCGCCCGGGCGCTTCGACCGTCTTCGGCCCGGAGACCCGCACGTTCGGCGTCGAACTGGTCGTCCCGGAGCACGGCGGGAGCGTCCCGCTGCCGGATCCGGGCGAGGTGGTCTCGGGGCTGCCGATCCCGCAGGTCGACACGGACGACCCGGCGGCGGGCGTGCTCGCGTCGACGGTCGCGCTCGACCCCAAGGGCGCGATCGAGTCGCTGGCCGGCGCGCCGCGCGAGTCGATCGAGGTCCGGTTGCGCATCGTCCGCGCCAGGATCGAACTCGGTGAGCTGGTCGAGGCTCAGCGGCAGCTCCAGGCCGCGCAGTACCTCGCGATCAAGGCGGGCTTCCCGCACGACTGGCGGATCGACTGGTACCGCGGCCTGATCGAGCTCGCGGGCGGCCGGTCCCGCGTCGCGCACGTCGCTTTCGAAGCGGTGTACGACGACCTCCCCGGCGAGATCGCGCCGAAGCTGGCATTGGCCGTCAGCGCGGAGGGCGTCGGGGACTACTTCGGCGCCGCGCGCTACTACGAGCTGGTGTGGCGAACGGACCGGTCGTACGTCAGCGCCGCCTTCGGACTCGCTCGCGTGTACCTCGCGCAGGGCGCCAGGGCCAGCGCGATCGAGGTGCTGGAGGCCGTCCCGGCGTCCTCCTCCCACTACGTCGCCGCGCAGGTGGCCGCGATCAAGATCAAGACCAGGATCAACGGCGGCGGCAAGGACCCGGTGATGGTGTCCGAACGGGATCTCGTCGACGCTTCGTCGAGGCTCGAGCGCCTGCAACTCGACGCCGAACGCCGCACGCGTTTGTCGGCGGAGGTCCTCGAAGCCGCGCACGGCTGGCTCAACGCGCAGAACCGGCCGACGCCGGGCGCGAAGGTGCTGGGCTGCGACCTGGAGGAACGGGATCTGCGGTTCGGGCTGGAGCGGTGCTACCGGACGTTGGCCCGGCTGGCCGGATCGGTCGATCAGCGCGTCGAACTGGTCGACAAGGCCAACGCGATCCGGCCGAGGACCCTGACCTAGAACGCATTTCGTCCTCTGAATGCGGTGGTTCGTACGTCGAACTACCGCATTCAGAGGACGAAATGCATCATGGGTTGATGTCCCACTCGCGGTCGCGCTTGGCCTTTTCGTGCGCGGCGGCGAGCTTTTGCAGCGCCTCGGGATCCCCGTGGGTGCTGAAGTGCTCGAACTCGACTCGCACGAACAAAGCCCGCGCCCGCACCGCGACCGGGCCGTCCTCGGCGTCAAGCCGGCCGTCTGCGCTCACGTAGATCTTCCGGCCGGCGACGCCGTCCAGTTTCGTGGCGATATACAGGGTCGAACCGACCGGCACGGGCCGGAGGAAGTCCGTCTCCAGTTTCCCGGTGACAGCGGGGCGACGCAGCAGGTTGCCCACCGTCGCACCGAGCGCTTCGTCGAAGGCGCAGGCCAGCAGGCCGCCATGGGCGAGGCCGGGCGCACCCTGGTGGGCGGAGGTGACGGTGAACTTGGAGTACACCGTCGTCCCTTCGCCCACCGTCGAATGCAGGTGGAGCCCGGCCTCGATCTCGTCGCCGCACCCGAAGCATTCACCGAAGTGGATGCCGAGATGGCTGCCCGGCTGCGGGGCTTTCGGGTGGACGGTCGCCGGTTCGACTTCGACCGGCGGCCACGGCTGCGAGATACGGCTCATGGACAGACGTTAACTCGCGGGTAGCTCCGAGGCGCCGCCGGGAGTGGCCGTTTCCGGCTTCCGGCGCCGCGCGATCCGCGAGTTCACGATGCCGCGCAGCGAAACCCCGGCCGTCTCCGGCAGCAGCAGGATCGGGATGGCCGCGATCGCCGCCGCGCCCATCAGGTAGTACGCGGGCCACAGGTTGTCGCCGGTGTTCTTCACCAGGCTGCCGATGATGTACGACGCCGTCCCGCCGAAGAGCGCGGTGGAAACGCTGTACCCGATGGAGAAACCGCCGTAGCGCTCCTGCGTCGGGAACATCGCCGGCAGCGTCGCCGCGAGCACGGCGAGGATCAGCACCAGCGGCACCGCGATCATCACGAGGCCGAGCATGAGCTGCCAGGCGTTCCGGTCGTCGGCCGCCGCGCCCATCAACGAGAACGCCGGGATCGGCAACACCAGGAAGCTCGCGCAACTCGCGATCAGGATGGGTTTTCGCCCGATCTTGTCGGACAGGATGCCGACCGGCACGATCAAGATCAGCATCAGCGCGATGGTCGCCAGGATGATCAGCAACGGTGTGTGGCCGTTGAAGCCGACCACGTCCTTGAGATAGGTCTCCAGGTACGTGATCACGATGTAGTCGGCGACGTTCAGCATCACGACGATGCCGATCAGGTGCAGGATCGACGTCCAGTGCTTCTTGAGCAGCGCCTTCAGCGGCGACTTCTCGACCTGATCCTTCTTCTCGATCTCCTGGAACAGCGGAGTGTCCTCCAGCTTGTTCCGCAGGTAGAGACCGACGATGCCGAGCGGGCCCGCGATCAGGAACGGCAGTCGCCAGCCCCATTCGCGCATGGCGTCGTCGCCGAGGACCACGGTGAAGATCGTGACGAAGCCGGCGCCCATCGCGAACCCGACGAGCGTGCCGAACTCCAGCCAGCTGCCCCAGAAACCCCGGCGCCGGGCGGGCGCGTACTCGGCGATGAACGTCGCCGCGCCGCCGTACTCACCGCCCGCCGAGAAGCCCTGGATGGTCCGCAAGAGGATCAAGAGGACCGCCGCGGCCGGACCGATCGTCGCGTAGGACGGCAGCAGGCCGATGATGAACGTCGACCCGGACATCAGGATGATCGTCAGCGCGAGAACCTTCTGGCGCCCGATCTTGTCCCCCAGCGGACCGAACACGAAGCTGCCGAACGGCCGCACGACGAAGGTGATCGCCAGCACCGCGAAGGTCGCCAGAGCGCCCTCGGAAGTGCTGGAAGCGTTGAAGAAGACCTGCCCCAGAATGGCCGGCATGAAGCCGAAAACACCGAAGTCGTACCACTCGATGCAGTTACCCATCGCCGCTCCGGCGACGGCCTTTCTGATCTGCTCAGGTGGGGCCTCCGCGGGTTCCCCTTTTTCCTGATGTGACGCGCTCAGCGCCTCTTCGGCCATGGGTTTGACCTCCCGACCCACCCGTTTACTTACCCATCGACGAGGGTTTGTTCCCTCGACCGTAGGTGTTCAAACGTCCGGGCTCAGCGCTTTGGATCGATCGCGCGAGGGTCGTTCCCCCAAAAAGGTGACGAACCACCAGGTGAAGCCGTTGTAGGAGAATTTCTGATTACTTTGGGTGACACCTCGGGATTCGGACGTTCCGGGCACCCGGTCATCGCGTCGAGCTCGCCGGCGGTGGTGGCTCGCTCGGCTCCTTCGTCGGGGTGGGCCCGCTGCGAGGAGGGATCGCCGTCGTCGTGCGCCCTGGCTGAGGGGTCCTGGGCGTCGTACGTGTCTGACCCGGTTTCGACGACGTCTCGGGAACGGCGGGTGGCGGATCGTGAGGTGCCACCTCCGGACTCGGGGGCGGCTCGGCGGGAACGGGCGTGACCGGCGACGGAGACACGGTGGACAGTCCCGGCCCGGCGGGCTGCACCGGCGCGGTTCCTTCGCCGCCGTGACCGCCGACGGCGATCGCGCCGAGCACGATCACCGCGACCGTCGCCAGCGAACTCCCCGCCACCGCGAGTCGCTTGCGTCGTCGCCGGATCCGGCCACCGCGCTCGATGATGTCCGCCGCCCGGATGCCCAGCGGGGGACCGCTCGCACCGTGCGAAAGCACGCCTTTGATGTCCTCGTCCATCTCCTCACCTCCCATCGTCGTGCGCTCCGCTCAAGGCCAGTTCACTGAAATGCGGCCCGAGCCGCTTGCGCAGGGTCGCCAGACCCCGGGCGCCCTGACTCTTCACGTTCCCGGTGCTGCAACCCAGCGCCGCGGCGGTCTCCTCGACGCTGAGATCTTCGAAGTAGCGCAGCACCAAGACGGCCCGCTGCTTCGGGGCGATGCCGGACAGGGCGTGCCTGACCAGCATCTCCTGTTCCGTGCCGCCCGTTTCGCTCGGCGTTTCGGGAAGGGCGTCGGTGAGCTTCTCCCGTTTGCGCCAGACCCGCCGATGCTCGGAGAGGAACGTCCGCAGCACGATCTTGCGCGCGTAGCCGTCGAGCGCGTCGTGCCGGGAGAGCCTCGGCCAAGCCAGGTAGAGCTTCAGCAGCGCGGCCTGGGTGATGTCCTCGGCCTGGTGCCAGTCCCCGCACAGGAGGTACGCGGTGGCACGAAGGCTGTGCGCGCGCTCGTCGAAGTACCGGGCGAACTCGCCGTCCCACGGCGAGCCCGTCCCGGTCTTCGACGAGCGGCTCGACGACACCTAGTTGCCGGCTCCTTCGACGATGGCGGGGAGGTTCAGGTCCCCGGTCGGCCCGGCCGGGACGGCCTTGGGCACGCGGTGCTCACCCGGGGCGGCGACCTCCGGGGTCTTCCGCGCGGGCCGCGGGTCGCGCGGCGGCGCGGTGGTGGCGCGGGTCGGCTGCTCGGCGGGCTTCGTGGTGGTGGGAGCCGGCTGCGGCGGCTGGGGCGCCTGAGTGGCCGTCGGGGACGGGGCGCTCTGGTCGGCCGACGCCAGCGACGTGGTCGCGAAGGCGGCGCCGCCCGCCAGCAGCAGCGCGCCGAGGGAAAGAGCGATACGAGTACGCAAGAGTGTCTCCTCGATCCGGGCGCCGCTCATTGGCCGCGGCGCCTCACGTCGTTAGACATGCGCCCCGCCAGACTTGGGGTTGCATCGGATTTTTGAAGTCTCACAACGCGGTCTCCCTAAGGGCGCTCCGCGCCCGACGGAGACTTCACCCCGGGCGCCCTCTTTCGGGCCGGAGGCCCACTGGAACCTTTTGCGGGGCGCGCCCTGGGGGACACTTGAGTTCGATCGCGGTGTCGCGTCCCGCGGAAGGTTCCAGTCAGCGCACGGCAACAAGCACGAACGGCCGGAGACCGCAGGGGTCTCCGGCCGCCCGGTTCCATGGAAGTACTTCAGCTCGCGAGAGCGGAAAGCTTGGACCACTCGGCCCAGTCGTAGGTCCAGTCGCTGTAGTCGCGCGCCCGGTTGATCTTCTGGGTGCTGCCTTCGATCTCGACGGGGTCCCCGACCAAGGCGCCGTCCATGTACGCCTTGGCGTTCGCCGGCGCCAGGTTCACGCAGCCGTGCGAGATGTTCTTCTTGCCCTGCGCCCAGATCGACGGCCCGTATCCGTGGATGAACTCGCCGTTGGTGGAGAACCGCACCGCGGACGGCACGACGATGTTCTCGTAGTTGTAGCGCTCGTTGGTCATCGAGTACGTGTCGTGCTTCGACATCACGACGTGCGTGCCGCTCGGCGTGACGCGGCCCGGGTCGGCGTCGAGGCCGTAGCTGGCCGGGTAGTCCGCGATCTGCTGACCGTCACGGATCACCAGGAGCCGGTGGGTCTGGGTGTTGCCCTTGACGACCTGCGAGCGGCCGATGGTGAAGCTCGCCGAGCGGTCTTCCTTGCCGTACACGCCGTCGCCGATCTTGACGCCGTAGATCTTGGCGTTGAACTTCACCGTGGTGCCGGGCTGCCAGTAGGCCTTGGGCCGCCAGTGCACCGAGGTGTCGTCGTGGACCCAGGCCCACGATCCCTCGGTCTTCGGCGTGGTCTCGACCGACAGCGCCTTCTCGACCGAGGCCTTGTCCGTGACCTTGCTCGGGAACGTCAGCGTGATCGGCATGGCGACGCCGTACGTCTGCCCGTCGAAGACGTTGATGTTCGCACCCACCTGCTTGCGCGGTTTGACCGTGGTGAAGGCCCCGCCGATCTCGACCGGCTTGCCGTCGGTGCCGGTGGCCTTGCCGGACCACGTGTAGCCCTTGCCGTAGCCGAGCTGTTCGGTGGTGGACCAGCTCTTCTTGTCTTCGGACGGCTGGCCCGCGACCTGCTTGCCGTCCGGGTTGGTCAGCACGACCTGGTCGAGCGTGCCGTCGGCGACGGTGACCTTGATCGGCTGGCCCGGCGCGACGTCCTGCGCGCCCGCGGCGGGCTCGTAGGTCAGTTTGGCCGGCGACGCCCCTTTGTCGCCGGTCTCGCCGCTCATCTGGCCGCCGCTGTCCGGCCCGCTGGCCGACACGGTCGGCTCGCTGCTGCACGCCCCCAGCGTCAGAACGGCGACCAGCCCCAGTGCCGCGAACGCCGCCCGGCGGCGCGCGGTTTCAGTGAACCTCAAAGCTTCCCCTTTGCTCCCCTGTACACCGACCATGACGTCCGGACAGCCCTGTTCGTTGATCCGATCCGTAGTGATGCGAGTCACAATCGGGTGGATCCTAGTTCACGATCGGGGCATGACCGACTTCGGTCCGTGTCCGGCGAAGATCTGAGGTCGGCGTGCGGCGACAGGGTAGCGAGAGGGTCCGACAGAAGTCGGGCCGGTATACGACGTTCCGGTGACCTTGGTACTCGGGGGTGCCCAGAGTCCGATCACGGGCTTCAAATATGGCCAGATCCCGGTACGCTGCCATCAGGCCGTCGTTTTGCGTGTTCGTGGCTTCACACTCGCGGAACTTCTGACGCGAGCCATGAGCCGGTGACGCGCTCTTCGCTCGACTCGTTGGAACCGCCCGGGACGGTCTGGGTGTCGCTTCGGAGGCACTCGAAGCGGATGTGCAACGAGGAGTAAAGCGGTGGCGCAAGGCACTGTGAAGTGGTTCAACGCGGAGAAGGGCTTCGGCTTCATCGCGCAGGATGGCGGCGAGGGCGACGTCTTCGTTCACTACTCGGAGATCGAGGGCCGCGGTTTCCGCACTCTCGAGGAGAACCAGCGAGTGGAGTTCGAGGTCGGTCAGGGCCAGAAGGGCCCGCAGGCCCAAAAGGTCCGCGCGATCTGAGTCCGCCCTTCGGCGTTGCTCAGACTGAACAGAAAAGCCCCCGGCGATCTCGCCGGGGGCTTTTCTATGGTCTTCAAAACTTCTTCGATTGTGCTGTTCCGTTCCGGGGGCGACGGTCAGCGGGGAACGGGCTGCTGCTCCCACGCGTCGGCGTCGAAGTGGAATTCGTCGGTGTGGGCCTCTTCGTGGCGGCGCTGCTGGGCCGAGTTGGCCTGCGATTCCCACGAGAGGCGCTCGAGGATCCATTCCTGCGCCAGCGCCTGCGGCGACAGGTTGCGCTCGGCGGCGGCGTCCTTGAGTTGTTCGCAGGCGATGAGGTTCATCCGCAGCTGGAACACCTGCGCTTCGCCGAAGCGCTTGCCGGTGCCGGTGCTCTCCGGGTCGTTGTCCGGGGCGAGGGCGCGAAGGTAGCTGGTGAGCTCCGTGTCTTCGACGACCGCTTCGGCCTCCTTGGTGGGGGAGTTGCGGTGACGACCCGGGTTGACCGGCTTCATGTTCGTGCGGCTGCCGCTACGACGGCTCAGGGAAGGAAGGGGCACCGGGCCACGATAACGGTTCGGTCTCGGCAAACCAACCACAGTGAGCCACGACACACCGACTTTTCTGTCCCATTCGGCCCAACCCCGACAGGAAACCGATTTCCCGTGATCACAACCCGCAATCAGAACCGCCAATGAGAATCATTCACGGAGCGTGAGATTGATGCCCGATGGCCCCGGGTCCGGGGCTGTCAACCGCCGCCGCACGGACCCTGGGGGGTCCGGGGGGCTGGGCCCCCGGGGTGGCACTACGACTTCCGGCGCGGTCGCGAAGCGACAAGCGGCGGAACGTAGACGACCCCCGCGCCAGGGGGAGGAACGCGGGGGTCGGAGGGGATCTCCACAGGCGCTGACCGGGGGTGTGTCAGCAAATCGATTGTTGCACGGTTTCCTGAGAAGGGCGAGTGGGCGCGGGCAGAATTCCGGTCGGCGCGCCACCCGTGGTTCGCCTGTGGTTCATGTGGCGACGGTGTGCGCGTGATTGCTCTGCGTTGTGCGGAGCGTGTCGACAGGTTCACTCTCCGGGGGGCTGTGTGTCGCGGCCGGCTCTGGCTAGCCTCGCGGCCAAGCTGTTCGTTGGCCGTCTGGAGGAACCATGGGTGGGTCTGTGGAAGTGCGACAGTTCCTCCTTCGGTACGAAGGTGCCGATGGGGGAAGCTCGACGACGTTGGCTGGTGGTCTGCCGGCGCAGCGCACGGGTCAGGGGGATGCCCAGCGGGTGTCCGACGACCAGGTGCGGCGTGCCCGGCTGGCGGTGGCCAACGGGGCGCTGGGCGTCGATGACTGTGTCCAGTTGCTGGACATGCTGGGGTTGACGCTGGATGAGGACGGGCAGGCGCCCGTCCAGCGCTGAAGTCGTCTCACGAAGCCCGGTCGTGCGGTGTTCGCCGCTCGGCCGGGCTTTCGTTTGTCCTTGACGAGGGAACCGCCAGTTATGTAACACTGTTTTTATTCAACTGGCGGGAAGGTGGCGGGCGGTATGGGTGACGAAGCGGCGATCGTGGCGGCGCGGGAGATCCGGGGCGCGGTGCAGGTGCTGGGCGGGAAGTTCATGACCTCCCCGGAGCTCGCCGAGGTCGAGGCCGAGGTGGGTCTGTCGCCCCGGGCGCTGTACCTGCGCGGGCGTTCGGCGGTGCTGGGCGACCCGCCGCCGAAGGTGGTCGCGAAGCTGTTCGGGATCTTCCCGTCGTGGCTCTTCGAGTTCGCTTTGCCACCCGCGATGGCGGCTCTGGACGCGGCCTCCGCGGTCCGTGCCTACTCGCGGTCATCGGCGAAGTGGGCCCACATCAGTCTTTCGGGGGCCGCCGATCCCGGTCGTCTGGCCGATCTGCTCTTCCGGCTCGTCGACGCCGCGGACGCGAGCGGTCTCGCGTTGTTCGCCGGATGGCAACTCGCCGAACGCCCGGAAGACGACATCGAGCGCCTGGCGTTCGCGCTCATGGTCTTCCGCGAGTTTCGCGGCGGCGTTCACTTCGCGGCCCTTCGCGCGGCCGGCCTGACGGTCCCCGAGGCCGTCGTCGCGGATCCGGAAGGCGGCCGCGGGCGTCTCCTGCGCACCGCGTGGTCCGAGGAGGCGGCCGACGAACTGATCGCCGCGGCGGAGGCGAAGGGTGATCTGCGCAAGCGGTGGCGGCACGCCGAGGACCTGACCGACCGGCGCGTGGCCGAACTCCTCGCCGTCACTCTTACGGACGACGAGCGGGACGAGCTTCGGGGGCGTCTCGGCGCCCTGCGGGACGCGTCGGCCCTGATATCCTGAGCTCGCCGCGTTCTCGCAGGTCCCAGCCCTGTGAACAGTTAAGGGACCCCCTGTGCGGGAGCGAAAACAGGGGTGTCCTATAGTTATGTTCGCTCCCGGGGACACCGGAGAGCGCGGGTCGGTCGGTTCGCCGAAACCGAACCGGGCTCCCATCGTCCAGCGGCCTAGGACTCCGCCCTTTCAAGGCGGCAACGCGGGTTCGAATCCCGTTGGGAGTACGCAGTACAGTTACAAAGCAGTATGCAAGGCCCTGTGGCGCAGTTGGTTAGCGCGTCGCCCTGTCACGGCGAAGGTCGCGGGTTCGAGTCCCGTCAGGGTCGCAAGATCGTTCGGCTCCTTGCCGGCGTTCCCGGCCAGGTAGCTCAGTTGGTACGAGCGTCCGCCTGAAAAGCGGAAGGTCGCCGGTTCGACCCCGGCCCTGGCCACCGCTCTCAGAACCGCCTTGATCCAGGTCAAGGCGGTTTTTTCATGCCTGGGGTCGATCTTGAGTCTGTCCACTGTTGACCTTGGTTGACCGCTGCTAGCCTCCGCTAGTTGCACGCGGATTGCACGCCTCGCACTGACCCCAGGACGTTCTCATGCCGATCTGGCTACAGGTTCTAACCAGCCTCATCGCTGCGCTGATCGGCGGGGTGGTGTCGCCTCAAGTCACTCAAGCGAAAGATCGCCGCGCTGCGCGGGCGGCCGTTCGTGAGAAGGTCGCGGAGGTCGATGCCCTTGGCTGGCGTGACGAGCCATATCCGGATTTTCGCCGAGCTGTGGCGGCGCTTGAGGCGGCGGCCATCCTTGCAGGCGTGCCACGTTCGAAGGTGCTGCGGTTTACTCAGGCTGTCGTAGAAGCGCGAAACAGCAGCGAGACCTATGACGAGGGGCCAGACGGCGAGCCGATAACCGTTCGTGGCACCGCAGAAGAAGAAGTGATGCGCGGGGCAATCGAAGACCTGAGTCGGAGCCTGTGGCACCCCTGGCTTGAGAAGCTGAGGTCGATGGCGTCTCGACTTGCGTGGTGGCGTCGCTGAACTGTGCGCCCGCCGACTCGGCTAGTTCAACACTGCGTGCCTGTTCGCCCCGTTTCCCTCGCCCCTGCCATCTCTAGCGCCGGGTCGGTCGCGTCAAGGCACGCTTTCCCGCCTTGATGCGGGCGGGCCGGTGTTAGACGCTGAGCAGCGAGGGACCTCCAAGTGACCACTGCGCGTCGGCCGGGTGGGTCGGGTGATCTCGCCGTGGCTCCTGGATCTCCGTCGTCGTTGGCGGCGCGCTGCGGATGCTGCCCTGCGGCGGGCTCGCCCGGCGGCGCCTGCCGGAGCGGAGCGGGAGGCCGGCGTCGCCTCCTGGGCGTAGCCCGCCGGACGGGTGGTGACCCGCGCGCCGCCAACGGCGGCGCCTTGATCCCATAGAGCCAAGTTCGGCAGCCAACGATCAGGTTACGTCTCTCCGAAAGAGGGATGTAGTGCGTATACGCTCCGTAAGTGGTTGCTGAAGGGGAGCATGTAAAGGGCGAACAGGGAGTACTGTTCGTCAAGCATTGGCTGGAAAGCACTACCTATGTGCAAATTAGTTTCAGTGTCTACGATGACCCTGCGCAGACCACGGTTGAGCGACTAGATCGAAAACACAAAAGGTTCGACCTGGTAGGCTCGTTTCTTGGCGACCATCGACGGCCGTTGTATGTCGAAGTAAAAAACTACGATCACGTGGGTAGTCAGCCAGCGGAGTTCAAAGAGTTTTTGGCAAACGCATATAGTGTTACGGCTCTTGGCGTCAAATCAAATGTGGACAAGAAGCTTGAGTTCATGTGGGTCACAACCCACCCCTTCGATCAAACAAAATGGTCGAAGCTTACGACTGAACTTGAAATACGGGCCGCGCTGAATGTTCATAAGGATGCGCTCGCGGGCGAAGAAATTGACGACAGTATAGTTCGCTTAGTTGCGGACCGGCTATGGCTCGTGATGTTAAACCGACGCCAGAGCGTGTTTCTGCTGTCTCCCGAAGAGCTATATAAGGTACACGGAGTTCTCAGGCGGAAAGGATCCTTCGGATGACGGCCCCTGATATTCGGCGCGAGATCGAGTCGGCGCTATCGCACAAGAATAGCGCCGACATCGTCGAGGGCG
Organism: Amycolatopsis thailandensis; assembly: GCF_042723255.1. Lineage (NCBI taxonomy): Bacteria > Bacillati > Actinomycetota > Actinomycetes > Pseudonocardiales > Pseudonocardiaceae > Amycolatopsis > Amycolatopsis thailandensis. Next base: position 49,040 of record NZ_JBHXJK010000006.1, on the reverse strand, counting down.
TTAAATCTGCCGTGATTCGAGAATTCAAAAGTATCGACCCTTCTGCAGAGGTGGCATCTACAGAGTACTTTAATCATAGTTACGTTCCTGATTTAGTTGTTCAGTGGCGCGAGAATGGGAAAAATCTCGAAAGGAATGTATATCTTCGATATACATTGCGATCGGCGGCATTGGGTGGCGACGTTGCATCCTTGGGCTCTCTGGGGCCGATTGTTCTGGCCCTGCGTGACGAAGATGAAGGATCGATCGGCCGTGATCGGGTACTGAGTGAAATTGACGATGAGTCCAGAATTTTGGTCACCAATGTCCCTGCGCTCGACACGGTTTCAGCCCTTGACGCCGCTGCTGCTCGACCGCCTTTGGTCGAGTTACTAAAAGGTAGCATTGTCAAGGGTGGACGCGGGTTGATCGATCACTCGACGATGCAAGATTTAACTAGCGGAGCCGAATCATTCGCGACCTCGGGGGAGGATTCAGCGGATTCTGAAGCGCAGTTTCGTCAATTGATCGAGCAGTCCTTTCTTCCGGACGCCGCTCTTCGCCTCAGCCGCGCTGCACTTATACTGCAGGCAGGGGCGTCCGACGATCCCGAGTCGCTGCTATTTGATGACGATGGTAGAGAGTTGATTGGCGGGAAGCTCTCGCGGTCTGAGATCCGAGTTCTGCTTCCTTATCTACTTTCCCGTACCGGCAGTCCAGCATCTTCCCGCTTCTGGTCATATATTGGGTCAATAGTCCCGCTGGCTGACCTTGAGGAAATTTACTTAGATCTAGAAGGCTTAGATCTATCTCCGCTTGTTATACCGAATCTGCAGACTTGGGTGGCGGCAAAAGCGGACGCTGTCCAAGTTTCCGATGAAGAAGATTTGGAACCGGGCTCGGAATCCGAATCTTCTGCGAGTGCGGTGACGCAGCCGGCGTGGAGGATTCACGCCAAGATGCTGTGCGTCGATCTGGACTCGTGGCGAATACATGTGGAAGCACGTGGCCGAAAGATCCGCGGGCGATCAGATTCTGCTAGCGCGCTTTGGGATGACCTGTCAGGTCAATTGGCCGGGTTTGGTTTGGCGCACGTTAGTCTTCGTGGAGCATCTCGCGCCGTCGATGTCAGCGCAGAAAGCGATTCAGATGTTCGATCTGACATAGAAAAGATCTCAGAAACTCTTGAAGACAGATTCTATGTTCCTCGCGTCGGAGTAATGGAATATGATCGCGGTGACGGTCGCGTGATTGACATCGACTTTCAAAAAATGGTTGCTTTTGGGCAGAAAAAGAGCACGTTGGGATCGTTGGCCAGAGCTGCAGCTAGAATATTGACGTACAGAAACCCTATCGACCCAGAATTAATCGCAAGGTACTTGGGTTGAGGTGGACCCAGTAGTCGCCACGGTGCAGTAGCGCTCGTGGTGGTCGCCCACGACATGGAATACCTGGTTTATCAGACGTCGAGTCGCTTCGGTGGGGTACCAAGAAGCTTAGTCCTCTCGGCTAGTGGAGCGGTTTCACGCTGGTGCGGTTGAGGATGCTCCTGGCGGCAGTCGATACCGTGAATGCGTGGAGTTGACGGCGTGGGCCGCTGAGTTGGCGGCGAAATGGCTCGGTGGACATATGGCGCGTCGGTGGGGGCATGTTCAGGGGGTTCGTGAGCGGTTACGGGTGCTCGGTCCACTCTTCTCGGTGAAGGACGCGGACTTGCTCACGGCTGCAGGTCTCGTACACGACATTGGGTATGCGGAGGACCTGGCGGTCACAGGACTGCATGCGCTGGACGGCGCGCGGTACCTCCGAGAGGTCGAGGCTCCGGAGCGGTTGTGTGCGCTGGTGGCGCATCATTCAGCGGCGTATCTGGAGGCAGAACTACGAGGCCAGGCCGACGAGTTGGCCTACTGGACCGACGAGCGGACGCCGCTGAGGGACGCCCTGTGGTGGGCAGACATGACCACCTCGCCAGATGGGGAAGTCGTGACCTTCGACCAGCGCGCGGCTGAGATCCAGCATCGGTACGGGCCTGACGACGTCGTGTCGACGTTCATCCAGTTAGCGCGGCCGGAGTTGGCGGGTGCCGTCGAGCGGACGGAAGCTCGGATGCGGGCGGCAGGCATCGATTACGTGTAGAACGGCTGGTCAGAACCCTCGAAGCCGCGGGCGATCCTGAGCCGGATGGCGGGGTGGATGTTGAGGTCGTCCAGCTTGGCTGGTTCGACCCACAGAACCTCTTTGCTCTCGCTGCTCGTGCGCAGGTCACCGGACAGAGGGCGGGCGCGGAAGCAGAGCGAGAACTCCTGACGGACCTCGCCGTCGTCGTACTCGATGACGTAGTCAGGGTCGGAGAAGATCCCGATGAAGCCGGTGACCTCGACGGTCAGACCTGTCTCTTCCTCGACCTCGCGGACCACGGCCTGTGCCACTGATTCGCCGAACTCCTGTCCGCCGCCGGGGATGGCGTAGCGGTCGTTGTCGGTGCGCCGGATCATCAGCAGCCGGCCAGCCTCGTCCAGGATGAATGCGCTGACGGCGACCCGCAGTGAGTTCGCCTCCGGCGCGTTCGGTTCGTGGTAGTGGTCTCGGCGTGCCATAGCTCCTTGCCTACCAGGTCAGCGGCTTGGCGGCAGCCCAGACAGTCTCGAAGCTCTCCATGTATGTCTCGAACATGTCGCCCTTCGGCGTCTGGCGGAGGTGTAGCGCGGGGGCGTGTGCTCCTGGAAGGCCGTACACGTGGGTGTTGATGACCATCTCGTCGTCGAACCGGAACACCGAGTTGTACAGCGTGGTGGTGTGCAGCCGCGCCTCTACGCCGGGTACGCCATCGAGCGGGCGCAGAAACGCCAGCGCGTTGCGGATGCGAGCGGAAACGGTGCGTGCGTCGAGCCGTTCCTCTTCGCTGCGCTTGGTGGCCTCGTCCGCGTCGGGATCGCCGAACAGAAGCCGAATTTTGGCCCCATCGCTGGCTTTCTGCTTGATGTGCTTTGCAAACGTCGGTCGTTCAACGAGGAACAGGGCGGCCAGGCAAAGAATGTCGATGCGTTCCCCGCTGTCGTCCAGCAGCCGAGTCCACAGGTCGGCAGGGATCGCGCTCCGGTGCGAGAAGACTTCAACGACTTCCGGGTTGCCGCGTGGTTCCATCGCGGAGCTTGGCGGATTAGTGGCCTGGCTCGTCGGCGACGCAGTTGGTTCGGGGACGAACTCGATTCCACCGTCGTGAAACTCGAAGAGTTGTTCGGCCTGCCATCCGGGAAGCATTGCTTCGAGGATTCGGCAGTGGTCGGCGTAGGGCAGGCCGACGAGTTCGCCGGATAGCCATCGATAGAACTGGGCTTTGCTGGGAAAGCTGCCCCTGAGGCTCTTGTCGACCTTTTCGGCCACCTTGTCGTACTCGCGGCAGAACGCGCGGTAGCTCTGCAAGTGTCGTCCTCTGAGCAGGACTTTGAGGACGATCGGCCGGGTTTCCTGAGCTGTGGTGTCGGGGCTCATGAGACCAAGCTAGCACGGGAGACGAGACAAGACGAGACAAGGTGAGTGCGAGACGCTGTGAGGCGAGACCGAGACGGTGTCGTGACGGGACACTCATTTGGCCGATTGTTGTAGGTGCGCCGGTAAAGGCGTATCCGACAAGCGGGAAGGTTCACTACGACATGGCGATCGAAAAGGGCATTCGATTCAGCGTTGACCACGATGACGCGTTTCCGCAGGGTCTTGTGATGGTGGGCGAAGTGTCGCCGGACAACGAATACCAGTCGCGTGAGGAGAGGGCGCAGGGGCGGCCGACGAGGCAGAGGGTGGACGAGGTGACGGGGAAGCGGCAGTGGAAGTTCATGGCGACCGACCCAGGTGAGACGAAGGCGAAGCGGGCTTCGTTCGAGATCACGCTGCTGGCCGATGTGCAGCCGGTGCCGACGACGGCTGAGGTGATGCCGGGGATGCGGCCGGTGGAGCTGGACGGGTTGACCGCTGAACCCAAGGTGGCCGGGCAGGGTGAGTACAAGTACCTGTCCTACGTGTTCCGCGCTACCGGATTCAAGGCGGCGGGAAGTGGCGCGGGCGGGAAGGCGTCACGGTCGACGGCGGGTGAGTCCTCGGCCAAGGCCGCGTGACGGCACTGACTTCTAGAGGGAAGTGGTGTCGTGACGTCGAAAAAGCAGGTGTCCGCGTGGGAGTCGGCGTATCGCGTTTATCGGGACGCGGCGGACGTGGATGCACGGTCGCGGGGCGCGAATCCGGATGTTGCGCGAGAGATGGCGGCGGCGTCGCGGTTGGTCGCTCAGGCATGGCGAGCGCTGGGCAGTGATCCCGACCTGCCGTGGTGGGTGGTCGCCGCCGTGGGGTCGGCCGCGCAAGCCTTCGAGGAGCAGGCGCGGGAGTGGGAACGCAAGGCGGGAGGTGACGAGTATGCGGGAGGGGTTCGGCCCAACGTGGGTGATCAGTCCGTGGGACGAGGTGACGGTGGAGGAGACTGGTTCGGGTCCGGGGTCGCCCCCGGCGCTGGTGCTGTCGGGCACAGCGGGATCGCTGACGATCCGTCCTCCCGAACATCGGGGCGACTGGCTGAGCCGGGCCGTCTTCCTTCGCCGACTCCGCGATTGCGCGGACGAACTGGCGGCACTGCTCGAAAGCCGCGCACGGACCGGGGCCTGTGATGACGACTCCGGGCAGGAATGAGCCGCAAACACTCAAGGATGCGCACGACGTCGCGGCAGCGACTCGTCCGCTGCCAGGGGCGAGCCTGTCGACGTGGCTGAAATGGCGGCAGGCCAACGCCAGAATGTATCGCGCGGTGTCTGATGTGGACCGCTTTCATCACCACGAGATTCGGTACTGGGTCGCGCACGAGGACGGCAAGGCGGAAGAACTGGCCGCGAGGATTCAGGCGGAGAAATCGGATGCCAAGTAGGCGCGTGCAGGAATGGGGAGGCAACGGCGACGGCTCGATGCTGGACGGCAAGACGGCGGCGCAATGGCTGCGGCGGGCACGACGGTTTCGGCGGCTGACCCAAGCTCAACTTGCCGCACGATCCGGCATCAGCCCTCGGCACCTCGGCCAACTGGAGCGGGGCGAACGGCCGTTGACCACGGTGACTACAGCGGTCCGCCTGGCGGATGGCCTGGACATCGCACGGGAGCACGTGTGGTTGGTCGCGCTTCGGGAGTTCGAACGGAAGGAGCGTGCACGTTCGCGGGACTGACCAGATAGGCAAGAACTGAATATCGAGATTTTCGCACGTGGGGACGTGTGGCGAATAAACGCGTCCCCATGTGGCTAAAAGTGTCCCTTAAAACGCAGAACCGGCCCTTGGCTACCAACCTGTTCCGGTTCTGCGCCTGTCCACTGGAGCAGTGAACAATGACGAAGATAAATGACGGCACACAGTGCGAGTCAACGGGGGTCACCCGAACGCGCTGTACGGAATGCAAACGGTTCGCTCGGCTGCTGCCGGGTGAGGAGAAGTGCTCCCCGTGCCTGGGGATGTTGCCGTTGCCGATCGTGGTTCCCGCAGCTGGTCTGCGGGGTGGTCGGTGATGAACACGCAGGAGATCATGACCACCCTCGCGGTCGGTGGCGGGCTGGCGGTGGTGTTGTGGGTGCTGGCCAAGGTCGGCCGTGTGCTGGCGAGTGTGTTCGAGGCGCTGGCCGCGTTGGCGGTGCTCGGTGTGGCGCTGTGGGGTCTGCTGCGGGCGGTCGGGTGGATTGTTCGGCAACTCGTCGGGCACTGGCGTACCTGCCTGGCGCTGCTGGGTTTGTGGGCCTGGTGCACGGTGCTGGGCTGGGTGTCCTTCGTCGTCACGGTCGGCGTGCTGGCGGTGGTACTGCTCGTCTGGTGGCGGCTCGATGAGGTCGTGTACGACCTGTGGTGTGGGCGGTGGCTGCGGGCGTGGTGGCTGCGCTGGGCGCTTTACGGGCGGAAGCTGGCCGGGTGGTTGCACGCCTGCGGCCTGACGGTGCGGGATGACGCGATCCCGGTCGACGTGACGGTGAATCTGGTGTCTCGTCGGCGCAAGCGTGAGGCGGTCACGAAGGCGCGTCAGGCGTCCGGTGTGGCGGTGCCGAAACTGCTGTCGGTCCGCTCCGGCCCGTCGTGGGATGAGGTCCGGGTCCGGCTGGTTCCTGGGCAGAAGCCGGAAGACTTCGATGAGGTCGCGCGGGAGCTGGCGGTGGCGCGGAAGGTCGCGCGGTGCCAGGTGCGGGAGCTTGAGCCGGATGTGGTCTCCATCGACTTCATGCGCCGGGATCTGCTCGACGCGGCGGTGACGTGCCTACCGGTCCCGGAGATGGTCTCCGTGGACGGCTCGGGAGTGGATCTGCGAGCGGTCTATGCCGGTTCGACCGAGTACGGCACGCCGTGGACACTGCCGCTGGTCGGTGGTGGCGCGCACACGCTCGTGGCTGGTGCGTCGGGGTCGGGGAAGGGCTCGGTCCTGTGGGCTCCGCTGGTGTCGGCTGCGGCACCGATCCGCGCCGGTCTGATCCGCGTGTCCGGGATCGACCCAAAGGCGGTCGAACTCGCCTACGGGCGCGGGATCTTCGCCCGATACGGCGTGTCCGGCAAGGAAGCCCTGGAAGTCCTCGACGCGCTGATCGAGGAGCTGGAGAACCGGAAGCGCGTCTTCGCCGGGAACACTCGTCAGGTCCCGGTCTCGGCCGAGTATCCGGTGGAGCTGCTGGAGTTCGACGAGATCGGCGCTCTGACCCGCTACACCGACCGCAAGACCCGTGACGCGATCGTGGAACGGGTCGCGATCCTGACCACGCAGGGGCGGGCGCTCGGGTTCGCGGTCCGGGGCTATGTCCAGGAACCGACCAAGGAAACGGTTCCGGTGCGGGAGCTGTTCACCCGTCGTATCTGCCTGCGGGTGACCGCGAAGAGTCAGGTCCCGATGGTCCTCGGGGACGGCGCCTACGAACGCGGGGCGTGGGCCAACCGCATCCCGGAGTCTGCGGCCGGTGTCGGCTACGTCTGGGGCGAAGGCATCCGCGAACCCCTGCGCGTCCGGGCCGGTTGGGTTCCGGACCAGACCATCAAGCATCTGGAGCACTACGTCACCAACGGCGGTGCCTCGGTCATCCACCTGTCAGACCGGCGCGGCGAGAGGGGGACGGCATGACCACGACAGATTCGCAGGTCGGAGCAGGTCCGGCCGCCCCGCCGGCCACGAATGGACGAATCCGCGGTGCCTTGTCGGCGGAGGTCGTGAAGGCCACCGCGGAAAAGCACGGCGTCTGTGTCCGGCCGTTCACGATGGAGGTGGGAGACACCGAGACCGGCGAGATCCGCTACGTCCCGGTGCCGTGCGGGTCGACGGTGGAATCGGTGTGCCTTCCCTGTGCTCGCAAGGCAAAAGCGCTCCGTCAGGCACAGTGCCGTGAGGGCTGGCACATGACTGAGGAACCTGTCATCGAACGGGAAGTGCCGTCGAAGACGCAAACGGAGCTGGTGGCGTTCCGGGCTGATCTGGCGGCGGCCTATCGGGAGGCGCTGGCGGTCGGTGACGAGGTCGAGATGGAGGAGCTGCGGGCAGAGGTCGCCTCGGTGGACGAGGAGCTGCGGGCGTCGGGGATGACGGGTCGCCTGCCCGCTCTCGACGTTCCGGAGAAGCGTCCGGTGAAGCGGTCGACCAAGCGGCGGCAGGACGCGCCGAACTTGCCACGCCGCAAGGTCAGCAAGACCACCGTGGGCCGTGAGTTCGCGGGGAAGTTCCGGCCGTCGATGTTCGTCACTCTCACCTGCGACACCTACGGCCCGGTGCGGTCCGATGGTTCGCCGGTGAACCCGTCGACCTATGACTACCGGCGGGCGGCTCGGGACGCGGTGCACTTCTCGGCGCTGGTGGACAGGTGGTGGCAGAACCTGCGGCGCGTGGTCGGCTGGGATGTGCAGTACTTCGCCACCGTGGAACCTCAACGGCGGGCGGCTCCGCACCTGCACACCGCTCTCCGTGGGTCCATCTCGCACGAGGTCATCCGGATGGTCACGGAGGCCACCTATCACCAGGTGTGGTGGCCCAACCATGACGAGATCGTCTACACGGACCGGGAACCGTTGTGGGACATGCATTCCCGGACGTTCGTGGACCCGGACACCTGCGCGCCGCTGCCGGGCTTCGATGAGGCGAAAGAGGCGGTGGAGGAAGCGGCGCATGTGGTCACGTTCGGCCGTCAGGTGCACTCCAAGGGGATCTTGGGCGGCACGGAGGAATCGGGGCGCCACATCGGCTACCTGACCAAGTACCTGACGAAATCCACGGGTGAGGTGGTCGACGCGGACACTGCCGCGCAGCGGGATCACCACGACCGGCTTCACGCTGAGCTGGCGGTGACCCCGTGCTCGCCTCGGTGCGCGGTGTGGCTGCTGTACGGCATCAACCCCAAGGGAGCCAACGGAAAGACCGTCCCCGGTCACTGCAAGGGACGCGCTCACCGCCGGACGACGCTCGGGCTTCCAGGGCGGCGAGTGCTGGTGTCCCGGAAGTGGTCCGGCAAGACCGTGGCCGATCACAAGGCAGACCGGAAGGGCTTCGTCCTGGACGCGCTGGCCGCTGTCGGCATCACCAAGGAACAACCCGAACCGGACCGGTTCGTCTGGCGCAAGGTCGAACCCGGCGACACCCACTGCCCACCACGGGACCACCTGGTGATGCGCGCCATCTCCGAACGGATCACGTGGAGGGCCGAGTACGACCGGGCACTACTCGCGGCGCAGGGGCCACCCGGTGAAGGTCCGGAAACTTCGGCAACTCGGCAAGCGGCCTAGGAAGGGGGAGACGTGGAGAAGAACTATCTGACAGTCGATGAAGCGGCTGAGTACCTGAACACGGGTGTCCGGTTCGTGCGGCGGCTGATCGCGGAACGGCGGATCGCTTTCCACAAGGTCGGCGTTCACGTTCGGCTGGCGGTCGCTGATCTGGATGCGTTCGTGATGGCGGGACGCGTCGAGCCGGTACGGGTGAGCTGGTCCGCTGGTCGGGCGGTGGCGTGATGGCGAAGAAGCGGAGGCGGTTCGGGTCGGTTCGGAAGCTGCCTTCCGGCCGGTTTCAGGCATCGTTCCTCGGTCCGAACGGAGTGCGCCAGTACGCGCCGGACACGTTCCGGACCAGGACCGACGCTGATCGATGGCTGGTCGGCGTAGAGGCGGACATCAACAAGGGCGCCTGGCTGGACGACAAGCTAGGACGAGAAACGTTCGGCAACTACGCGGGTGCCTACCTGCGCGACAGTCCGAACATCGGGGACAGGTGGGAGGAGACGTGTCGGCGGAACATGCGCCTTCACATGACTGAGCTGCTGGATCTCCCGTTGATCGCGATCACCCCGCCGGTGGTGCGGAGCTGGTACGCCAAGGCCCTGCTCGGGGAGGGCGGGAAGACGTCGATCGGGCAGTCGTACCGCTTCCTCCGCGCCGTGATGAACTCGGCCAAGAGGGATGGGGCGATCATGATCAATCCCTGCCAGATTCCCGGCGCGGGCTCGGACAAGGCCAAAGAGCGGGGCATCGCCAACCCTGGGCAGATCGTTGAGCTTGTCGAGGCGATCACTCCTCGCTACCGGGCGGCCGTGCTGCTGGCGGCCTGGTGCGGTCTTCGCCGCGGTGAGGTCTGCGGCCTGCGGACGGCTGACGTGGACCTGGTGGACGGCGTCGTGTGGGTCCGGAAGAACCGGGTGGAGCTTCTGGAGAGTCCGAAGAAGTACGACAAGGACCCCAAGACGGATGCGGGGCGTCGGCCGGTGTCGGTCCCTCCGCACGTCATGCCGTACCTGCGGGATCACATGAAGGAGTGGGCGGGGCGGGATCGGTTCTTCGTCGGCAGGGACGGGCAGCCGATGCGGGGGAACGCGGTCTATCAGGCGTTCGTCCGGGCGCGGGTGAAGGTCGGCGTCGACGTGAGCTATCACGACCTGCGGCACACGGGGCAGACGCTCGCAGCGAGTGCGGGCGCGACGCTGGCTGACCTTAAGAAGCGGCTCGGGCACGCGTCGGCGGCTGCGTCCCTCCGGTATCTCCACGCGGTCGAAGGGCGGGACAAGGAGGTAGCCGACCAGTTGAGCAAGCTCGCCGCGCACGGGAACGCTGCCAAGCTGCCCAAGACAATCATCGTGAAGCACTGAGCCACGATGTTGCACGGGGGTTGCACGCGACACTGGTGCAACCCCCGTGACCAGCGGAAACGTCTGTGCCTGAAAAGCGGAAGGTCGCCGGTTCGACCCCGGCCCTGGCCACCGCTCTCAGAACCGCCTCGATGCATGTCGAGGCGGTTTTTTCATGCTCGCCGCCGATCTGGGCTGTCCTTGGTTGACCGCGGTCGATCCACCTGGCCGCCGCTTGTCGCACGGCACACCTTCTCTGGCGGGCCATTGTCAACGATCGCACGCTAGGTGCGGTTCACCTTTCATGGCATGAACCCTGGAACGGCGAGAGCGACCGTCCCAGCACCGACGAACAGCAGGCTGGTGATCTGGAGCCGCACAGTTCCGACTGCTATGGACCTGGTCAACTCTTGGCTGGCGTGCTCAACCTCCCGAATCTTTTGCTCGGTTTCGCTCATGGCTTTGCGGAGCGCATGTACGTCTGAGCTTCGGCGGCTCCGCTCGCGGGCTGCTTCCGCCTCTACGAGTTCGATACGCCGCTCGATCCAGCGAAGCTGCTCCTCCACTGGCAGATCAGTCGGTGCGGGACGGCGCGATACGACACCTTCAGCCTGCAACGCTGCGACTCGGACCCCTGCAGCGCTGCCAGCATGGACGGTGACGCTCCGATTGCTGCGGAGGAGACGATGGGCAAGATGACGGGCCCGAGTTAGAAGACGGTCTAGTGCTGGCCAAACTGGTCCTGATCCGTGTTCTCGGTTGGTAGACACGAAGGCGCCCACTGCGAGGCAGATGCCTACGATTGAGAGCAAGAGGCCCAGGGCTGTGAGCAGGATCTTGAGCATGCGGTTAAGTCGCACGGATAGCTGCCTATGTTGCAAGAAACCGTAGCGCCAGGGCTGTCGGCTGGGCGGAGCGGTTCTCGGCCACGGCGTCGCTTGCGTGCTGTTTTACCCATCGAGCCAGGTTCGGCGGCAATCCAGACGCTGATGACCGCAGTAGGCGGACCCGGTGCTTCACGTAACGAGTGACGGGGGTTCCGCGACCTTATCCCGTACCAAAAGCAGACGGGAGATGACCATGGGCCTGCTCTACAAGCTCTTCATGCCGAAAGGCTTGAAGAAAGTGCGGCGCAAGGTGACTCAAGTGGCTCACCCCGTTCGGACCGTGACTCGGGCGGCTACCCCGCGCGCCGTACGTGCCGCAATGAACCCGGTTGGTTATGGGAAGGGAGCGCTCGAGAATCAGATCGTTCGCGCTGTCAAAGGAAAGGGCAGAAAGAGCGGCAGCAGGCGCACCGGCCCTGTGGTCGCTTGCCAGCATTGCGGAGCCAAGGCGCCAGGCGTGATGTGCCCCGCCTGCCGACGACGTATGAGGCCGACAGCGAGATAGATTCCAGTCGATCAGGGCTGTTGGCGCTGAGATGGAGCGCGGCGAAGCTGACGGCGGCTCCCGCTGTGCTCCTTGCAGAACGGGACAACGACTTTGGTCTCGGTGGGTTTGCCGCCGGTCGTCCCGGCTCGAGCCTGTGCAGAGCCGAGGAGTGGCCCGGCCATATTGAGCCCCGCCAGCAGGAGTGCCATGGCGGCAGGCGAGGGCGGCACTACGTGATTCGGGGAGCAAGGCGCGGCCGGAGAGGATCGAATCACCGTTTCGCGTAGTTCGCCCGGGGATACACAGCGGGCTCACAGGCAATCAACAGGTCATTGCCAAGCAACGGCAGCAGTGTCGCCGCATGACGCGAGCTCGCCCCTCCAGGGCCTGGGTGCTCAACGGTGTCCTGATCGTGCTCCTGGCCGGAGCAGGTTTCGGGATATATCAGGCATTCGGTCCCGAACAGAACACCGCGCAGGCCCAGACCCGCAGTACGCCGGTCCGCCGGGCCACGGTCACCGAGACCGTCTCCGCCGCCGGGACGCTCGCCAGCGGGTACACCGGCACCGCGAACTTCGCCTCGGCGGGCAAGGTCGCGTCGATCGACGTGAAGGTCGGCGATGTCGTGTCGGTGGGCCAGAAGCTCGCGACCATCGACAGCGCTCAGGCGACGAAGGAGCTTCAGGTCGCGAAGGCGAACCTCGTGGTCGCCCGGGACAACCTCGACACCGCCGAGACAGCGGAGGACACGCCCGCCACCGGACAGAACACCCAAGGCGCCCAGAGCAGTCAGAACAGCGTCGCCTCGGCGCAGGCCAAAGTGGACCAGGCCGAGCTCGACGTCCAGAACGCGCAGACCGCGCTCGGCAACACCACGCTCGGCGCGCCCGGCGCGGGAACGGTCACCGCGATCAACGGCACCGTCGGACAGCAGTCCTCCGCGAGCTCCCAGTCGTCCACGACTGGCGGGAACCAGCAAGGGAACTCCAGCGCCGCGACGTCGTCTTCGTCCAGTGGTGGCAGCGGGTTCATCACCATCACGAACATGACCGACCTGGTCGTCGACACTTCGATCGCGGAGATCGACGTCAGCAAGGTCAAGGCCGGCCAGAAGGCGACGGTGACGCTGAACTCGTCGCCGGACAAGCCGGTCAAGGCGACCGTTTCCAGCGTCGATCTGACGCCGACGACCAGCGGCAGCGTCGTCTCCTACAAGACGAAGCTGACGCTGACCGATCCGCCGGAAGGGCTTCGGCCCGGGCAATCCGCGAGTGTCGTGGTCACCGTCGCGGAGGCGCAGAACGCGTTGAGCGTCCCCGCCGCGGCTGTGCGGACCACGGGCAGCAGGAACGTCGTCACCGTGCGGGAGAACGGCCAGGAAACCCAGCGCCAGGTGCAGGTCGGGATCCGCGGCGAGTCGACGGTGCAGATCACTTCGGGGCTCACCGAAGGGGAGAGCGTCGTGCTGACCGCGACGGCCGCCACCGGCACCGGGAACACCGGAGGCACCGGCAGGACGGGTGGCACGGGCGGCTTCCCCGGTGGTGGCCAGCGCGGCACCGGTACCGGCGCCGGAGGCGGTCGGGGATGAACCCGGTGATCGCGGTCTCCGGGCTGCGCAAGACCTACGGGGAAGGGGAAACCGCCGTCCACGCCTTGCGTGGCGTCGACCTCACCGTCCTGCCCGGGGAGTACGTCGCGATCATGGGCGCGTCCGGTTCGGGCAAGTCGACGTTGCTGAACATGCTGGGCTGCCTGGACGTGCCGACCTCGGGCGAGTATCTGCTCGACGGTTTCGGCGTCGGCGAGCTCAACGAACGCCAGTTGGCGTTGCTGCGCAACCGCAAGATCGGCTTCGTCTTCCAGTCCTTCAACCTGGTTCCCCGAACCTCCGCCGTGTCCAATGTGGAGCTTCCTCTCGTCTACAGTGGACTGAAGAGGTCGGTACGGCGCGAACGCGCGCTCGCCGCGCTGGAGATGGTCGGCCTGACCGACCGTGCCAAGCATCTGCCGAGCGAGCTGTCCGGCGGTCAGATCCAGCGGGTGGCCGTGGCGCGGGCGCTCGTCACCGGGCCGGCGATGCTGCTGGCCGACGAGCCCACGGGCAACCTCGACAGCCGCAGCACCGCGGACGTCCTTGGCGTCTTCGACCGGCTGAACCGGCTCGGCCGCACCATCGTGGTGATCACGCACGAGGACGAGGTCGCCGCGCACGCCCGCCGGGTGGTCCGCGTCGACGACGGGCTGATCGTGTCCGACGAGCCGACCCGGGCCGTGGGGGTGACGTCGTGAACTTCCTGGAGATCCTGCGGTTCGCGATCCGCGGTCTCACCGCGAACAAGCTGCGGTCGGCGCTCACCACGCTCGGCATCACCATCGGCGTCGCGGCGGTCATCCTGCTCGTGGCGGTGGGGAACGGCGCGTCCGCCGCCATCGCGGCGAGCATCCAAGGGCTCGGCACCAACGTCGTCAACGTCTCGCCGGTACGCGGCGGCCAGGGCGCGACGGCGCGCCCGCTGACGGTGCAGGACGCCCACGCGCTCGTCGACCCGGTCGGCGCGCCGGACGTCAAGGCGGCGTCGCCGGTGGTCACGACGACGGCCACCGCGACCCGAGGCCAGACGTCGTACGACATTTCGAGCGTCGTGGGCACCGAACCCGCGTACTTCACCACGACCAACAAGGAGGTCGCCGACGGCGCGCTGTTCACCGCCGAGGACGTCACCGCCGGGCGGAAGGTCGTCGTCCTCGGCGCTACGGCGGCCCAGTCGATCTTCGGCACGGCCGAGCCGGTCGGCGGGAACGTGCTGCTCGACGGGATCCAGTTCACCGTCGCCGGAGTGCTGAAGGCCCAGGGGAGCACCGGGCCGCAGAACGCCGACGACGTCGCGATCGCGCCGATCTCGGCGGTGCAGAACTCGTTGGCGGGCTACGGAAGCCTCAGCCAGATCGCCGTACAGGCGGCGGGCGCGGACTCGGTTTCCCTCGCCCAGGCCGAAATCACCGCGATCCTCGACGCGCGGCACGGGATCCGCGCCGGCGGCACCGCCGACTACCAGATCCAGAACTCCGAACAACTGCTCGCGACCCGCACGTCGGCCACCGAGACGTTCACCGTGCTGCTCGCCGCCGTCGCGGCGATCTCGCTGCTGGTCGGCGGGATCGGCGTCACGAACATCATGCTGGTGACGGTGACCGAACGGATCCGCGAGATCGGCATCCGCAAGGCCGTCGGAGCACCGCGTTCGGCCATCCTCGGCCAGTTCCTCGCCGAAGCGACCATGCTCAGCCTGTTCGGCGGGCTGCTCGGCGTCGCGATCGGGCTGATCGGCAGCCGGTTCACGATCTCCGGGATCCAGCCGGTCGTGGTGCCGTCCTCGATCTTCCTCGCCTTCGCGGTTTCCGCCCTGATCGGGCTGTTCTTCGGGGTCTTCCCAGCGAACCGGGCCGCGAAGCTGCGGCCGATCGACGCCCTGCGTCACGAATAGGAGTCTCGATGGCGTCCACTGAACAGACCGCGGAGGAGGTCGTCGCCGGTCCGGCGGTGACCGGTGACCTCCACGGCGAGATGCGCCGCGCCGCCCGGCCGTTCTCCCGGACGACGCGGGTGCTGGCCGCCCTGGTCGTTCTGGCGGCGGTGTTCGCCCTCGGCGCCTGGACGCATGCCGCGTTCGGCCCCGCGTCTTCCCCCGTGCCCGTCCGGCAGACCCGCTGATCTTGACCTCGATCTAGGTGGAGGTGTCAGGCTGGTGCCATGACACTCGCACCTGAGCAGGTCGACGAATGGACCGTCGACACCCTCGATCTCGACGCGTACCTCGGCCGGATCGGCCAGGACCGCGCCCAGCCTTCCGCCGCCGCGCTGCGAGAGCTGGCGAAGGCGCACATCCTGGCTGTTCCGTTCGAGAACGTCGACGTCGTTTTGGAACAGCACAAGGGAATCGCGCTCGAAGACGTGATCGGCAAGCTGGTCCGGCGGCATCGCGGCGGCTACTGCTACGAGCACGGAAGCCTGTTCGCCGCGGCCGCCGAGCAGCTCGGCTACCCCGTGCGCCGCCTGGTCGCGCGGGTGCAGCCGCAGAAGAACGGCCCGTACACGCATATGACGCTCGCCGTCGAAGCCGACGGCGTCCAGCATCTGGTCGACATCGGGTTCGGCGCCGGGATGCTGGTGCCGATGCCGCTGGTCGACGGCGCCGTGGTGGACCAGGCGGGCTGGCCGCACCGGCTCGTCGCCGACGGCGACTGGTGGCGCCTGCAGAAACAGGAAGGCGAGGAGTGGACCGACCTGCACGCCTTCAGGCTCACGCCGATGCACCGGATCGACTACGAGGTCTACCACCACTACACGTCGACGCATCCGCGTTCGCCGTTCACCGGCCAGCTGGTGATCATGCGCCTGGAGGAAGGGCTCAGCCGCAAGCTGGTCGGCACCGAGTTCATCGTCGAACGCCCGGACGGGACCAAGGAGACCACCCCGGTCCCGCCCGAGCGGCTCGACGCGACACTGCGCGAACTGGACGTCGTCCTGACCGAGGACGAACTCGCGAAACTGCTGAAGATCTACCCGGGCTGAGAGCTCAGAGTTCGAACTCGGCGCGCTTGTCCTCGGGGACGAGGTCCTCGTATTCGCGGTGCTTCGCGATGTACGAGCGCACGTACGGGCAGTAGGGCAGGACGGACCTGCCCTGCGACCGGACGTCGTCGAGAGCGGCTTTCACGAGCTTGCCCGCCAGGCCCTGGCCGGCGAAGTCGTCCGAGATCTCGGTGTGCAGGAACAGGATCGCGTCCGGGCGGGTGCGGGTTTCCAGCAGCCCGGCGGGTTTCCCGTCCACGGCGATGTCGTAGCGGTCTTCTCCGGATGTGATCTCGACACTCATTCAACGGCTCCGAAAAGTTCGTCCGGGGGCGCGGGGCGGCCCAAGTGGAAGCCCTGCGCCTGGTCACAGCGCAGCTCACGCAGGACCGCGAGCTGCTCTTCGTCTTCGACGCCTTCGGCGACGACGATCAGGTCGACGGCGTGCGCCATCGCGATGATGCTCTTGACGATCGCGGCCGCGTCGCGCGATTCCGCGATGCCGGTGACGAAGGTGCGGTCGATCTTGAGCGTGTCCAGCGGGAGCCGTTGCAGCTGCGCGAGCGACGAGTAGCCGGTGCCGAAGTCGTCGATCGCCAGCGTGACACCGAGATCGCGCAACGACGTCAGGACTTCGGCGGCCGCGGCCTGGTCGCGCATCAGCGCGCTCTCGGTGACCTCCAGGGTCAGCGCGTGCGGCGGGAGCCCGGTCGTCTTCAGCGCGTCCTGCACTCCCGCCACCAGCTGCGGGTCGTCCAGCTGCCGGGCCGACAGATTGACCTTGAGGTTCAGGTCGATGCCGAGTTGTTCGCGACGACGGGCGATCTCGCGTGTGGTCGTGCGGAGGACGTACTTGCCGATCAGGTTGATCAGGTCGCTTTCCTCCGCCAGCGGGATGAACTCGGCGGGTGAGATCGTGCCGTGCGCCGGATGTTTCCAGCGCAGCAACGCCTCCACGGCGACCATCTCGCCGGACTCGATGTCCACGACGGGCTGGTACGCGGTCCAGAGCTCCTCGTTCTGCAAGGCGTCGCGCAGGTCCTGCTCCATGCGGAGCCGCCGCTGCATCCGCTCGCGCAGCTCGACGTCGAAGAACTCGTAGCGCGCCCGGCCGAGCGTTTTCGCTTGGTACATGGCGACATCCGCGTCCCGCAGCAGATCTTCGGCGGTCCGGGTGTCGTCGTTGGCCGCGGTGACGATGCCGATGCTGGCGTCGATGTGCAGCTGCCTGCCGTTGACCGTGATCGGTTCGGTCAGCGCCTCGCGCAGATGCTCGGCCAGCGCCTTGATCTCGTCCGGTTCGGTGATCTCCGCGGTGACGACGACGAACTCGTCGCCCCCGAGCCTGCCGACGAGATCGCTTTCGCCGATTCCCCGGCGCAGCCGTTCACCCGCGATGCGGAGCACCTTGTCGCCGACGGAATGCCCGAGGGAATCGTTGATCACCTTGAATTTGTCGAGATCGATGAACAGCAAGGTGGTCAGTTCGGCGCGGCCGGCGCCGGACAGCGCCTCGGCCAGGCTGTCCAGGACCAGTGTCCGGTTCGCGAGTTCGGTGAGTGGGTCGTGCGTCGCCTCGTGGGCGAGCCGTTCGCCGATGGCGCGGCGTTCGGTGATGTCGGTGAACGAGGTGACCACCGCCATCGCCGACGGGTCTTCCGGGGTCAGCAGCCGGGAGGTCAGCGAGATCCAGACGTCGCTGCCATCGGGCCGCCGCAACCGCAGCACGAGCCCGGTCTGGGTGACCCTGGTCCGCCTGGTCACCACCGACGGGATGCGAGCGGGCGGAATGCGGCCCTGCTCGTCGTACAGTTCCAGCGTCACGCACGGGACGCCGATGAGGTCGTCGTGCTCGATACCGATGATCCGGCACGCCGCCGGGTTGGCCGATTCGATGAGGCCGCCGGGGCCGACCACGACCACGCCTTCGTCGAGGGACGCGACCACCGTGCTGTAGTGCTGTTCGGCCCGCCGCCGGGCGGTTTCGTCGGCGCAGACCAGCACGAAACCGTTGTTCATCTCCGCCGCCGAGATGCGGATGGCCAAGGTCGAGCCGTTGCGATGACGGTGGGTCGTCCGCAGGACACCGCCCCGGCGCAGCACGGTTTCCGGGTCGAGCGCGGCGCCGACGAGGTCGCTCACCGTGCCGCCGATCGCCTCGCCCGTTGTCCAGCCGTAGACGTTCTCCGCGGCGGGGTTCCAGCTGGTCACCATGCCCGTGCCGTTGGTCGCGATGATCGCGTCGCTGACGTGGCTGATCAACGCGGCCTGGTAGCGCAGTGTCGCTTCGGCGGCCTTCTGCGCGCTGATGTCGCGCATGATGACCTGGAACGCGGGCCTGCCCTCCCAGGTCGTCCGCACCGAGATGCTCTGGACCAGGTATTTCGTGCCGTCGAGGCGGAGCATGACGGTGTCGGCGGGATCGGTCGACGCGCCGAGGCGGTGCAGCGACGCGATTCTGTCCAGCAGGGCCGGGAGCGATTCGTCGGCGACGAAGTCCATGATCGGCCGCCCGATCAGTTCGGCGGTCGAGGACGCTCCGAGCGCGGCGACGGCCGCCCGGTTCACGTACGTCACGACGCCGGCTTCGTGGACGCAGACCGCGTCGGGGCTCAGCTCGACCAGAAGCCGGTAACGGTCAGTGAGATCTTCGAGGGCTTGCCGGTTCTCGCGGACGTCGGTCACGTCGGTGGCGATCCCGAGCAGACCCGACGAGCCGTTGTCGTCACCGATGGTGCGGGCGCGCAGCCGGACCCAGCGGATCTCGCCCGCGGGGTTCCGGAACGACTGCTCGAGTTCGAACTCGCGCCAGGGCGGGGAAGTGCGGGTGCCGGAGGTCAGCGGCGCCACCAGATCGGCGAGCCGGGACTCGATGTCGGCTTCGGGGAGGGCGGCTCCACCCAGCAGGTTCTCCAGTCCGGGCAGCCAGGACAGCCGCTCGGTCTCGAAGTCGTACGACCAGATGGCGGCATGGTCGCCCGCGAGGCCGAGATCGCCGACCGGCTCGTTTCCGAGCGGTTTGCCTGTCGGACGACCGGAATTTCCGGCTCCCGGCACGGCGAGGGCGTCAGCCTCCATGATCCGTCCGTACCCCCTCTACCGGTGCTGGCACCGTCGATTACACCACCCGCGAAGGGCGCTGTATACGCGAACCGAAGGCGGGCCACCGCTGATATGCGCGAAAGCATATGAATACACGCTGTGTGACCGACATGCGCTAACGTGTTCCATCGAGTGAATAATTTTTGGTTAACTTCACCCATTCGGCGGTGAGTTGCGGTAAAACTACTGTTCGCTCGTTCCCGGTGTGAAAGGTCCCAGCTGGTGGATGACGACGACGTTTCGGTCGCCGACCTGCTCATTCGCGAGGGCTGGGACGACCACGAGGAGTCACGGGCAAAGTCACGCTGGAGAGTTATCGCGGTGGTGATCGCCGTGGTCGTCGCCTGCGGTGCGGCCGGTGTTCTCGTCGGATTCGATTCGGACCCCGAGCAGAACGCGCAGCCGAATCAGATCAGCGTCATCGAGATGCCGAAGCGTCCCTCGGAGAACAGGGGAGCCGGTGCGACGTCGGCGGTCCCGTCCACCGAGACGGTCGAAACCGGCGAAGGCGGGACTCCGACGCAGTCCAGCAAGACGACGTCGTCGAGCCGTCGCACGTCGAGTTCGGCCGCGTCGACGTCCGACACCCCGGACACCCCGACGACTCCGACCTCGTCGCGCGAGCCCGCCGACCCGCCGAAGCCGACAGGATCGACGGTCCCTCCTCAGCCGCCCCACCAGACCCCGCCGCCGCCCTCCACGACGCCGACCGAAGAGTGCAACCTGTGGCCGAAATGGCTCTGGTGCTAGGGCGCCCGCAGTAGGTCCGGCTCCTGGCGTTTGCCGAGGTGGTTGAACAGCAGGTTGAGGGTGAAGGCGACGATCGCGGCGACCGTGATCGGGCTGCCGCAGATGGTCTGCAACCACGCCGGGAAATGCTGGAAGAAGATCGAGTTCCCGAACTGGTTCGTGGAGAACGCCGGCAGCAGACCGACGCCGAACGACACCGCGACGATGAAGGTGTTGTGGTTGCCGGAGAACTCCACCTTCTTGAGGTTCTGCACGCCGACCGCGGCGACCATCGCGAACATGACCACCGCGACGGCGCCGATCACCGGCTCCGGCACGGCCGCGACGAAGGCGCCGACCTTCGGCACCAGGCCCATCAGCACGAGCAGGCCGCCCGCCATCGCGACCACCCAGCGGCTGCGTACCCCGGTCATCTGCACGAGACCGACGTTCTGCGCGAAAGCCGTGTCCGGGAAAGAGTTCATCGCGCCGCCGAGGATGGCCGAGAGACCGTCGGTGGCGAGGCCGCGCGCGAGGTCGGAATCGGTCGCCGGGCGTCCGGTGATCTCGCCGACCGCGACCAGGTCCGCGGTGGATTCGGTGTAGGTCACCAGCATCACGACGCACATCGAGAGCACGGCCGCGATCGGGAAGGTCGGCGGGCCGAAGTGGAACGGCGACGCGAGGCCGAACCAGGCGGCATCGGCGACGCCGTCGAAGCTCACCAGGCCCATCGGGACGGCGGCGGCCAGGCCGATCACCAGCGCCAGCAGCGGGCCGATCTGGTTCGCGAACCCGCGCAGCACCCGCGTGAACAGGATGATCACCGCGATCACGCCGAACGCGAGCCCGATGTTGGCGGGCCTCGCGTAGTCCGGCGACGTGGTGTCGTGGCCGGCGATCAGGCCGACGCCGGGCCCGATGAGCGAGATGCCGATGACGACGAGCAGCGTGCCCGAGACCAGCGGCGGGAAGAACCGGATCATCTTCGCGAACGGCTTCGCGATGAGCAGGCCGAACACCCCCGACGCGATCATCGCGCCGTAGACGGCCTGCATGCCGTACTGGGACGCGATCATGATCATCGGGTTGACCACGGTGAACGTCGCGCCGGCCACCACCGGCAGCCGGATGCCGAAAAGCCGTCCGATCCCGATCGCCTGAATGAGGGTCGCGATCCCCGCGACCAGCAGATCCGCGTTGACCAGCAACGCGATCGTCGCCGCGTCGAGCTTCAGCGCGCTGCCCACGACGAGCGGGACGGCCACCGAACCCGCGTACATGATCGTCATGTGCTGGAGGCCGAGCAGGGTCAGCTTCGGCAGTGGCGGGCGGGCATCGACCGGGTGGATCTCGGGCCGGCTCATGCAACCCTCCTCACGTGCGGGAACACCAGTGGACTCGTCGCGCATGACCGTAGCGCTTCCTCCGTGTGCGGATCACGTGTCGAAACGGCCGGAGCTGTGTTGAATGGACAGCGGGCACAACGGAAGGAGCGCCGATGGAGACCGTCCTCGTCGTAGGGGCCGGGCAGAGCGGGTTCGGAGTGGCGACCTCGCTGCGGGACAAGGGGTTCGACGGGCGGGTGGTGCTCATCGGCGACGAACCCGGGCTGCCGTATCAACGTCCTCCGCTGTCGAAGGGCTATCTCGCCGGGACGGCGGGTGACGCTCAGTTGCGCTTGCGGCCCGAGGACTTCTTCGCGGAGAAGAGCATCGAGCTGATCCCGGGCCGCGTCGCGTCGGTGGATCGCGACGGCGCGAAGGTTGTGCTCGAAGACGGGAGCGCCCACGAGTACGACCATCTCGTCCTGGCGACGGGCGCGGTCAACAGGGTGCTGCCGGTGCCCGGATCCACTTTGGACGGTGTGTTCACCTTGCGCACCAAGGACGAAGCCGACGTCTTGCGCGCCGCTCTGGAAAGCGCGGAGAACGTGGTCGTGGTCGGAGGCGGGTTCATCGGGCTGGAGTTCGCCGCGCACGCCGGACGGCCCGTGACGATCGTCGAGGCGCAGGACAGGCTGATGGCGCGCGTCGCGACTCCGGAGGTCTCCGCGTACTTCGCGGCTCTGCACGAGGGAGCCGGGCACACGATCCTGCTCGGCAAGGGCGTCTCCGCGCTGCGCGGCGAGGGCCGGGTGACCGAGGTGGAACTGAGCGACGGCAGTCTGCTGCCCGCCGACTTGGTGCTGGTCGGGGTCGGGGTGGAGCCGCGGACGCTGCTCGCCGAAGAGGCCGGGCTCGCCGTGGCGAACGGTGTCGTCGTCGACGAACACCTGCGCACGAGCGACCCGAAGATCTCGGCGGTCGGGGACTGCGCGAACTTCCCGTGCGTCCAGGCGGGGACGGCGACACGGCTGGAGTCGGTGCAGAACGCCGTCGACCAGGCGCGGGCGGCGGCCGCCGTCATCACCGGCGAACCCGCGCCCTACGAAAGCCTGCCGTGGTTCTGGACCGACCAGCTCGGCGCGAAACTCCAGATCGCCGGGATCCTGACCGGGGCGGAGAAGACCGTCGTGACCGGGGACCGGGAAGGCGGGAAGTTCTCGGTGCTGTCGTTCCGGGACGGCGTGCTGGCCGGGGTCGAGTCGGTGAACCGGCCGCCGGACCACATCGCCGCGCGGCGGCTGTTCGCCGCGGATCCGGCGCCGCGGTTCGAGACGCTGGAGGCCAACGGCTTCGATCTCAAGGCGACCTTCGCGTCAACCCAAGGTTGACGATTACAGGTGCGTCAACCTAGAGTTGACGGCATGACGAATCCAGTCCGGCTCGACGACCTCATCTCCCACATCAAGCAGCAGCATCCCGACGGGGACGTGCTCGGCCAGCTGTCCGACGCGGTCTTCCTCGGCGAGCACCTCGGCGAAGTGGCCGACCACCTGATCGGCCACTTCGTCGACCAGGCGCGGCGCTCCGGCGCCTCCTGGACCGAGATCGGCAAGAACATGGGGGTGTCCAAACAGGCCGCCCAGAAGCGCTTCGTCGAATCGAGCGGCTCTTCACTCGAAGACCTGGTGAAGGTGTTCAGCCGCTACACCGACCGCGCGCGGCACGTCGTCGTCGCTTCGCGGGACGCGGCTGTCACGGCGAAGAGTCCGCAGATCGAGCCCGTACACCTGGTCCTCGGCCTGCTCGCCGAACCCGCCGCTCTCGCCGCCGGGGCGATCTTGGCGCAGAAGGTGACCCTCGAAGCCGTCCGGGAGGCCGCGGAGGCGGCGCTACCGGATCCCGCCGACGAACCGGCGGAGGCGGCGAAGATGGCTTTCGGGGCACAGGCCAAGAAGGCGCTTGAGCTCACCATGCGGGAGTCTCTGCGGCTCGGGCACAACTACATCGGAACCGAGCACATCCTGCTGGCCCTGTTCGAACTCGGCGACGGCCTGCTGACCGGGCTCGGGCTCACGAAGGAAGCGACCGAGGCCGCGATCCTGCGGGCGTTGGCGGAGATCGTCGCGGCACGCGAGGGCTGAAGGCGTCCTTCACCGCATGCGACGCGGTGAAGGACGCTTTCGTCTCGTAAGACGCGGGGAAAGGGCCCTTCGCACTTATCCACAACACCCCGGTTGTCCACAGGTTGGGGAATCGGGTCTGGGCAGACATCGTGGCCGGCCCCACGATCGAGGAATGAAAAAAAGATCGTGGGGCGACGACCCCGAACTCCTGCTGGAGAACAGCGACCACGGCGTCATCCGTGCGATGCGCCTTCAAGAAATGGGCGTCTCTTCGACTACGACATATCGAAGATGCGGGCCCAGCGGACCTTGGACGAGGCTCTTGCCGGGCATCGTCCTCCTCTTCAACGGACCACCCACCCGCGAGCAACAGATCGCCGCGGCGATGCTGTACGGCGGCGAGTCCGCTTTGATCACCGGTGGCGAGGCTTGCCGGATCCACGGCCTGCGTAATGTGCCTGAAACCGGCGAAGAGATCCATCTGCTCGTGCCACACGAACGGAAGCTCCACAACTACGGCTTCGTGATCGTCGAGCGCACACAACGCCTGCCCCGAACGGTCCACCGAGGTGGGCGGCCGCTGGCCGAAATCACCCGTGCGACTCTCGACGTCTGTCGCAGACAGACTGAAGTCAGGCCTGTGCGCGCTCTGATGAGCGAAGTGATTCAGCGCAGGTACAGTTCGTTCGAGCGGTTGTCCCACGAACTGGCCCAGGGCAGTCAGCGCGGCAGCGCGGTGCCCCGGCTGGTGCTCACGGAGCTGGCTTCCGGGCAAGAGTCGATCGCCGAGATCGATGCCCGGCGGGTTTGGGCACGATCCGGACTCCCGGAACCGATGTGGAACAAGAAGCTGTACGACGAGGCGGGCGCATATGTCGCCAAGCCCGACGCGTGGTTCGACGATGTCGGGCTGGCCTGGGAAGTCGACTCGCTGTCGTTCCATCTCAGGGCAGTGGGCGGGTTCGACCGGACATTGGCGAGGAACGGGCGGTACACGGCAGCCGGCGTCCTGGTGCTCCAGACCTTGCCGTCCAGGCTGCGGACCGAGCCGGACAAGGTGGTCGCGGAGTTGCGAGCCGCGCACGCCGCCGCCGCGGCTCGGACTCGGCCGAACGTCCGGATCGCAAGTTGACGAAGGGGCCCTTCACCGCATGCCATGCGGTGAAGGGCCCCTTCGTGGCGTCTTATGTGGGGAAAGTCCCCTTCAGCCTCTGTCAGGCGGAGGACTCGGGACGGCCGTCGGCGGCCCAAGCGGTGTGGAACGAACCTTCCCGATCGACCCGGCGGTACGTGTGGGCACCGAAGTAGTCCCGCTGCCCCTGCACCAGCGCGGCGGGGAGCCGCTCCGCGCGTAGGCCGTCGTAGTAGGCCAGCGCGGTCGAGAAGCCCGGGGTCGGGATGCCGAGCCGCACCGCCGTGGAGATCACCGAACGCCAGGAGTCCTGGGCGTCCTCGACGGCCTTGCGGAAGCCGCCGGAGGTCAGGAGCGTCGGCAGCGCGGGCTCGTCGGCGTACGCGGCGGTGATGTCGTTCAGGAACTTCGCGCGGATGATGCAGCCGCCGCGCCAGATGGACGCGACCTTGCCCAGGTCGATGTCCCAGCCGTATTCGGCGCCGCCGGCCTGGATCTGGTTGAAGCCCTGGGCATACGCCACCACCTTCGACGCGTACAGCGCCTGCTCCACATCGTCCGCGAAGGTGTCCAAAGCGGACCCTGTCAGCGGAGCGCGCGAAGGACCGCCGAGACCGCGGGAGGCCTCGCGCAGGTTCGACGAACCGGACAGTGAGCGCGCGAAGACGGCTTCGGCGATCCCGCTGATCGGCACGCCCAGGTCCAGTCCGATTTGGACGGTCCAGCGGCCGGTGCCCTTCTGCTCCGCCTGGTCGGCCACGACGTCGACGAACGGTTTGCCGGAAGCGGCGTCGGTGTGGGCCAGCACCTGCGAGGTGATCTCGATCAGGTACGAGTCCAGCCGTCCGGAGTTCCACGTCTGGAAGACCTGGGCGATCTCGGCGGGGGAGTAGCCGCCCGCGCCGCGCAGCAGGTCGAACGACTCGGCGATCAGCTGCATGTCGGCGTACTCGATGCCGTTGTGCACCATCTTCACGAAATGCCCGGCGCCGTCCGCGCCCACGTGCGTGCAGCACGGTTCGCCGTCGACCTTCGCCGAGATGTCCTCGAACAGCGGCCCGAGCGACTGGTACGACTCCTTGGAGCCGCCCGGCATGATGCTCGGCCCGTGCAGCGCGCCCTCCTCACCGCCGGACACACCGGTGCCGACGAAGTGGATGCCCTTCTCGCGCAGCGCGGCCTCGCGGCGCCGGGTGTCCGCGAAGTGCGCGTTGCCCGCGTCGACGATCACGTCGCCCTTCTCGAGGAGCGGGACGAACTCGTCGATCACGGCGTCCGTGGGCGCGCCGGCCTTGACCATGATCACGACCTGACGCGGCCGCTCCAGCGCGTCGACGAACGCCTGCGCCGAATACGCCGGGATGAAGTCGCCTTCGTCGCCGAACTGCTCGACCAGTTCCTTCGTCCGCTGCTCGGAGCGGTTGTGCAGGGCCACCGTGTGTCCGTGCCTCGCCAGGTTCCTGGCCAGGTTGCGGCCCATGACCGCCAGGCCGGTGACCCCGATGCTCGCCTTCTTGCTCATCCGCACCCTTCCGCTTCGATTCCCGTGCCGAGCCTATCCCCGTTGAGGGATACGGCGCCGGGGCGAGAAGGGATCAACCCCGAGTTGTCCACAACCTGCTCTGCCTGTGGACAACTCGGCTCGACCACCCTTGCCCGCCGGGGGGTGCCGGTACGCTGGGTGCGGGGCCGTCCCCCAGGGACGGGTGGGGGGCTGGGTTCGGGGGCGCGGGCTTTTCGGGAGGTTGTGAAAGCCACATTCGCAACCTTCAACGTCAGGGGCTCGGCAAGTCGCGTAAGCGGGTCGTGTGGCGTTTCGGGTTCTATTGAGGGCCAAGGCAAAGGTGGCGTGTCCGCGGAACGGGTCAGTGACTCAGCGCGACACCTGACCTCGGGCGCCGACTGTGTGGATTTTGGTGCGTTGGACGCTCAGAAATCCACACAGTCCCGCGGCCAGGTGGCCCGAGAAGCTCCAGGGTGTGTGGAAACAGGGACATTCAACGTCCCTGTTTCCACACACCTCTCACCCTGAGTGACAGTTCGCGATCTCGCCGACCACAACGACCCGCCACCTTTGCTTTGCCCCTCAATAGCCCGAAACGCCACTCACGACCACCCGGACCGACCTGTGCGTGGGTGGTGTCGGGATCGCGCCGGCCCAGCCCACGAGGCGAGCAGCGGCGGGGTGAGCGGAGCCGTCAGGAGAAGCAGCGGATCGGCGCGCCGTTGAAGGTGACCATGTCCGACATCGCGGCCCCCAGATCGATAGGCGCGCCCCACTCCAGGCCGTCCAGTTCGGCGTAGGCCCGGTGCAGGTTCGCGGGCAGGCGTTCCTGTTCGGACAGTCCCTCGTAGGGCCCGAGATCCGCTTCGCGCGCGGCCTGCAGAGGCGTAAGACCGGCGGCCTTCCCCCGTGACGCGAGCTTTTGCAGAAAGCCCAGATACCCGTCGACGACGTCGATCGCCTCGGGCCCGCACACCGGTCCGTGGCCCGGCACGATCGTCTCCGGCTCCAGCTCGCGGACCAGGTCCAAGGCTTTGCGCCAGCCAGCGGGCGAGCCCATCAGCGCGAACGGGCTGCCGCCGTTGAAGATCAGGTCGCCGACGAACAGCACCCGCCGCTGGGGCAGCCAGACCAGCACGTCGTTGGTGGTGTGCGCGGCGTGCCCGGGGTGGATCAGCTCCAGCCGCACGTCGCCGGCGTGCACGGTCAGCTGGTCGTCGAACACCACTTCGGGCGGCCGCAGCTCCAGATGCCCCCAGTCGCTCCCGGTGAACGCGTTCTCATAGGTGTTGATCCCGGTCGCGACCATCACCTCGCGCGTCTTCCGGTGCCCGATGATCGTCGCGCCCTCCGCCAGGTAGTTGCCGTTCGTGTGGTCGCCGTGGTGATGCGTGTTGACCACGGTCGTCACCGGCGCCCCACCGGTCGCCGCCGCCGTCTCCAGCAGGGCACGCGTGCGCCGTTCGGTGGAACAGGTGTCGATGACCACGGTGTGATCACCCGCGGCGACGAAACCGCAGTTGTTGATCCACCAGGAGCCGTCGGGCTGCACGTACCCGAAGACATCGTCGGAGACTCGCCGGGCGAAGGGGGATTGGTCCACTCGGTCACTATGCCCGGTGAACGTGCCCGAAATGTGACGAGATCGTTCCGCCACCAGGGTGACGTACCAGGTGACTGGTGTTTTCGGCCGTTTCCTGGAACGCTGCGCAATGTCATCATCGAACCCCGCAAGGTGAAGTACCCTGGGTGGGTTCGAGTATTCGCGCGCAGGACGGCGGGAAGCCGCGGTCCTGGCTATGTGGTCCGGGAGAGCAAGGCTGATGGCCAGCACCGTCACCTCGCGCCGGAAGCAGCTCGGGAACGAGCTCCGGCATGCCCGCAACGCCGCGCGGATGACACAGCAGCAGGTCGCCGAGGTTCTCGGTTGCACCCAGGGCAAGGTCAACAAGATCGAGTCCGGTGCCGTCGGGGTCAAACTCGGGGATGTGCGATCGATGCTGAACGCGTTCGGGATCAACGGCGACGAGGCCGACACGCTGATGAACCTGGCCCGCGCCGCGGCCGGGCAGCGCGGCCACTGGTCCGGCTACCGATCCGTGGTACCGCACTGGTTCCGCACCTTCACCGACCTCGAACCCGCGGCCGCGGAGATCCTCACCTGGCACGGCGAGCGCATCCCCGGCCCGCTGCAGTCCGAGCACTACATGCTCAAGCAGTTCACCGAAGCCGGCGCCACCGACGTCACCTCGCTGGTCCGCAACCGGCTGGACCGCAAAGCCGTCTTCGAGCAACAGCAGCCGCCCTACTACCGGTTCATCATCAGCGAAGGCGCCCTGCGCCGCGCTCCCGGCGGTTCCGCCCCGGCGGTGATGCTGGACCAGGTCGAACATCTGCTGGCGCTGGAAAAGCATCCGCGCGTGTACGTGCACGTGCTGCCGTTCGGCGCGCGCCTCGCCGCGGTGCCCAACGACTTCACCATCATGCGTTTTCCCGACCGCACCAGGGATTTCGTCTACATCGAGCATTCCGCGGGCGGGTTGTACCTCGACGACGTCAAGGACTTCAACATTTTCGTCGACTCCTGGGACAGGCTGCGCGGCGCCGCGCTCGAACGTCAGGAGACCCGCCAGTTCCTCAAGGAACTCGCCGAGCTGTACCGCAATCAGATGCAATCCTGAGAGCTCGCCGTCTCCCTTCGGTAGGGTTGTGCGCACAGGCGCGGTCGAGTGGACAGGGGCTGGACGTGGACCCGCAGTTCCTACCCGAAGGCGTGGATCTCGAACGTCCCAACGCCGCCAGGATCTACGACTGGGCCCTCGGGGGAACCGCGAACTGGGCGGTGGACAGGGAATTCGGCGAGCAACTGGTCAAGTCCTTCCCGCTCATCCGCTCCCTCGCCAGAGCCAACCGGGCCTTCCTCGGCCGTGCGGTGCGGCACTGCGCCGAACACGGCGTGAACCAGTTCCTCGACCTCGGCTCCGGCGTGCCGACCGTCGGCAACGTCCATGAGATCGCCGGAGAGGCCGACGAAGACAGCCGCTGCGTGTACGTCGACAACGAACCGGTCGCCGTCGCGCACGCCAAGATCCTGCTGGAGAAAAGCGGGGACCCCACCCGGCACGCGGTGATCGGCGGCGACCTGCGCGACGCCGACGACGTCTGGGAACGCGCCCTCGACACCGGCGTGCTCGACCCGGCCGAACCGGTGGCCCTGCTCACCGTCGCGGTCCTGCATTTCGTGCCGGGCCCCGAACTCGCCGCCGTCATCGCGAGGTACCGAAGACTTCTGCCCCCGGGCTCCTTCTACGTCCTTTCCCACGTCACGACGTCCGACGTGGAAGGCGACGAGCTCGAACAGATCAAGCGCGTCGTGAAGCAGTACGAACAGTCCAGCACCCCCGCGTCCTTCCGCGACAAGGAAGAGATCCGGGGTTTCTTCGGGGATTTCGACCTCGCGGCGCCCGGTCTGGTCCCGGTCGGCGCCTGGCGGCTGGACGACCCCCGATCGCCTGCGCTTAACTGCACCATCGGCGGGGTCGCCCGCAAACCCGGTACCTGACGAGGTGTGACGGCATGACGACGCAGCAGGATCCCAGAGACCCTGAAGCCCCCGAAGGTGTCGACCTCGAACGGCCCAACGTGGCAAGGGTGTACGACTGGTTCCTCGGCGGCTCCGCCAACTGGGCCGTCGACCGCGAGTTCGGCACGCAGGTACTCAAGCAGTTCCCCGAGGTCAAGACGTTCGCCAGGGTCGGGCGCGACTTCCTCGGCCGCGGCGTGGGATACCTGGCCCGCCAAGGGGTCACCCAGTTCCTCGACATCGGCTCCGGCGTGCCCACCGTCGGCAACGTCCACCAGATCGCCAGTGCGATCAACCCGGACAGCCGCGTCGTCTACGTCGACATCGAACCGGTCGCCGTCGCGCACTCCCAGCTGCTGCTGGAACGGGAGGGCCTGCTCGGGCGGCACGCGGTCCTGCAAGGCGACGTGCGGGATCCCGCCGACATCTGGAAGCGCGCCCTGGAGACCGGGGTGCTCGACCCCCGGCAGCCGATCGGGCTGGTCCTGGTCGGCCTGCTGTACTTCCTCGGCCCGGACGAACCCGTCCACGAGATGGTCCAGCGCTACATCGACCTGCTGCCGCCGGGTTCGTACTTCCTGTCCTCGCATCTGACCGAGGACGGCGTCACCCGCAAGGAAGGCGACAACCGGGAGAACGTCCAGGAGCTCTACAAGAAGACCAGCGCGCCGTTCCACCTGCGGTCCCGCGCGGAGTTCACCGCGTTCTTCGACGGCCTGGAGCTGGTGGAGCCGGGTATCGACTGGATGGCCACCTGGCACCTCGACGAAGCGGCTTCCCGGGCGAGCGACCGGTTCGCGGACGACCCGACCTTCACCGGTGGGCTCGGCGGCCTGGGCCGCAAGCCCTGATCCCTCAGACCCGGCCGGTCAGATGCCCGATCAGGGGCGTCAGCTCGAAATGACCTTCGAGCGGCCGGCCGGTCCTGATCAGGTCCCGGTGCGTGCCGCGCTGGACGGGGAAGTCGACTTCGGAGTTCCACGGCGGCTGCTTGCGCAGCGGGGCCTGGATGAGGCTGAACCCGAACCGCCGGCGCAGTTCGAGCCCGATGTTGCGGCGCTTCGCCGAAGCCAGGCGTTCGTCCTCACGGCGGAACAACAGCGTGGTGAGGCGGACGGCCATGACGGTCACACTCCCCGGCTCGGGCGCGGCAACCGCGTCTGGTCGAACGAACCGGCCAGGCCGAGACAACGCTCACACGGCATCCCCGAACCGACGGGGATCCATTCCAGGTGGTCGTAAGGCATCGCCGCGCCGCAACGGGTGTGCAGGAACTCGGGGTGCGAACCCCCGGAGTGCAGGTCGAAAAGGTGCGCGGACCGGCGGCTTTCGCCCGCCGTCCCGGCCATGAGCCTGCCGACGGCGAGTACCGTCGCAGGCATCGTGTCCTGAATGATCACGCTGATCCTCCCCCACGAGGTCGGCGGTGGGTGGTCGTGCGCCCCGGGGTCGCGTCCAGGCCGGTCACCTGCCGTCGATGACCTGCTGGAACGGATGAACTCCCTGGTGAGCGCCCCCCGGTGGCAGCTGTCGCCGAGGTTTTCGCATACTGCGGGCGAATCACCAACAACCGAGCCCCGGCCGCTGCGATTAATCCTACTCCTGGAATAATCTTCATGTCGAGAGTGGGCGGAGTTGATCACCCACTTGGCCGTGCGGGATAGTCCCGTTGAGGCAAGGAGAAGCTGGGGCCGTGACGGTTCGCGCAGGTCGCCACCGCATCCCCGACCGACGTTCGGAGGTACGACCAATGGCCGATTATCCATCGGCGGCGGATTACGATCCGACCACGGCCGTGTCGCTGTTCGACGACTCCGCGTGGGAGAAGTCCTTCGCGAGCGAGCCCAACGGTGGCAACTGTGTCGAGGTCAACCTCGGCAGGGAAGGCCTGGTCGGGGTGCGTGACACCAAACTGGCGAAGAGCCCCGTCTTCGTCTTCGATTCCGGTGAGTGGAACGCCTTCCTCGAGGCGGTCAAGGCCGGGCAGTTCGATTTGAGCCCATGACGAAAGACTCGCGTGCCCCCCTCGCGGCACGCGAGTCATCCGATCTTCGGTCACTTCGAGTCACACCGTCGCCGGGAGCCCGTTCCCGCGCAGCCTGGATCTGGTCCTGCGCCAGGCGACGGTGATCAGGACGGCCAGGACGATCAGCGGGATCAGGCTGATCGACCAGCTGACCGCCATCGGCGGTCCCGGCTGTTCGAGCACCGTCAGATCGCGGAGTTCCCCCGTGCCCTTGCCCGCGGGCCCCTCGATCTCGAACCGGAACGTCCACGCGCCCTGCGTCTGCAGGGCGCGGATGTCGAGTCCCCACACCTCCAGTTTCCGTGGATGCTTCGCCAGCGGCTGCGGGCGGCCCAGCCGCCCGGTCTCCGGGTTGAGGAACGCGAGCGTCCCCGACTTCCCGGCGATCCCGTCGTCCGGGATGAACGTGAAGTCCAGCGATTGCATGGCGCGCAACGGCCACGTGCTGAACCCGACCGTCATCCCGTACGGGCCGACTTGCACCCGTTCGGTGTGGACGATGTTCACCGGTTCGTAGGCGTTCGCCGCGGGCGTGGTCGCGAACAGCAAGCCGATCGCCGCCGCCAAAGCCAGCAGTGTCTTACGCATGCGCGTCGTCCCCCTTCGCCGGGGCCAGCAGCCTCAGCATCCCGCCGAACCGCCACCCGGCGAACCCACCGAGCAGCCCGAACACCGCGCCGACGGCGGCCGTCGCGAACACCGCCGCCCAATCCACGTGCGCGGCCCCGTACACGAGCACGTTCTGGATCGGCATGCTCGCACCGATCAGGAACCCGCCGATCCCGCCCGCCAGCAGCGAAACCCGCCCGGCGGAGAGGCCACGCCGCGAGAGCGGGTAGACCGCTTCGAGCACGGCCGCGATCGGCAGCAACGCCATCGGCATCATCGCGGGCATCGCGGGCACGCCGTCGATGTAGTCCCGCATCGGCAGGCCGACGGCGCTCGCGTACGCCTCCGCCGCCCACGGCGAGAACCACCAGGTGATCGCCTGGATGACCGCCAGCGACGCGGCGACCCGGACCGCTCCGCCCGGCCGCCCCCAGAACCCGGCGCCCGCCGAAACCAGCAGCACCGAAAGCAGTGCGATGCCCACCGAGATGACGTCGACCAGGTCGACGTCGATCTGCTGGAGCCCCAGCACGGTGACCGTGCTGAACGCGATCAGCACGCCGAGGGTGCCGACCACGCCGAGCGTGCCCCAGCGGTGCTCCCGCGCGGCCGCGAACACCATGACCGTGCCGATGATGCTCAGCGTGATCGACAGCAGCAGCCCGATGTGCGGCGGCGAGTCGATGACCGCGTCGAAGCCGTACAGGCCGTGCCACCACTGGTCCCACAGGCCGTACAGCAGGAACATCGCCGCGCCGGTCCCGGTCACCAGGTAGCCGGCCGGTGCGGCGAAGAGCCTGCCGAAGACGTTGATCGCGCGGCCGCCGACGCGCGCGTCGACCGGACGGCCCGCCCGGCGCGCGGCCGTGGTCATCAGCACGACCACGAGGCTCGCGAGCCCCGAGATCGCGCTGCCCGAATACAGGAACAGATGCGGCAGCGTGAAGAACGTGTCCGGGCCGACGTCGCCGTGCCACTGGATGTCCCAGGTCAGCCCGATCAGCGAGATCACCGACCCGGCCAGCACCGTACCCGCCGGCACGAGCCCGGTGCGTTCGCTTCGTGCCACCGAGGCGACCCGCGCCCCTCCCGCGGTGAGATCCATACCCCCGACCTCCCTCTCCTACTTGACCAGCAAAGGAAAAACGTGCTGCGTGGCGCCGGACGGCCCGCGCAGTGAAACGGTGATCTCCCATTGCCCCGACATCGGCAGCAGGACGTCGCCGGTGCGGAACCGGCCCGGTGCCTGGGCGATCGCGGGCGACGGGGCGAGCGCGTGCCCCATCTGCGGCATCACCGGCTCGACGGTGACGACGTCCGGCGTGGCCCCGGTGACGGTGAGCGCGAAGACATTGCCGCCCTGGCGCGGATCCTCGACCGACAGCTGCACGGTGTACGGGCCCTGGGTCGAGCGCTGCACCTGTTCCCCGCCGCCGCTCGGCCACACCAGCCAGGCCACGATCGCCGCCACGAGCACGGCGACCACGGAGATGAGCAGGACGGGCTTACGTCTGTCCACTGTGGACGTCTCGGTGGTCATTGCGGCGCCCCTTCCGGCGGGACTTCGAGCTGCATGGGCACGGTCAGCACCGTGTAGTCGCGTTCGGCCTGCAACCAGATCCGGTACTTGCCCGGCGCGGCGAAGGTGTAGGTGAACGGGACGTCGGGGCCGTACGCGGCGACGGTCTCATCGGGCTTTCCCGGCATACCGGGCGATTGCGGGATCATCGAGTGCACATGGGCCCAGGTCGGCGCGGCAGCGGCATCCGCGCCGACCCGGTCGTCGCCGGTTATCGGGCCGACGACGATCAGGTGGCCGAGCATGCCCAGCCAGGGTTGGAGATCCGCTTTGCCGAACCGCGCGGTGATCGTGGTCGGCGTCCCCGGCTCGACCTCGACGTCGACCGGGTTCCCGTTCACGACCTTCCGGCCTGCGCCGGTCGGCACCGGTTCGGCGGTGGAGCCGGTGCCCGCCACGACCCCCATCGTGGCGCGGACCAGCTGCACCCCACCGCCTCGCCGGGCGACCTCCGCGGCGACCGCGTAGGTCCCGGCCTCGGGTGGCGTGAACTTCACCCGGTAGTCGCCGGGCGCGACGCGCACCGGATGCAGATGCCAGAGCCTGCCGGTCGGCGAGATGACGACGAGATGCACCAAGGCGTTGTCGTGCACCAAAAGATCGTCGACGGGGCGGCCGGTGGCGCCGTCCGCGAAGGCGAGCCGGACCTCGGTGAGGCCACCCGAGCGCGCGTTCGGCGCGTTCACGGCCAGGTTCACCGGCGGCCTGGAGAAGTCCACAGTGGACATCTGAGCGTTCGCGTACGGGTCCTGGACGTTGTCGATCGTCGGGTCCAGCGCCGCACCCGGCGCGGGTGGTGCCGGTGTCGACGCCGAAAGCATCGCGCCCGTGACCGCGACAGCGAGCGCGGCGACCATCCCGCCGGCGGGGATCAGCGCGAGCTGCGGCCGCCGGACGCGCATCGCGACCACGAGCCCGATCACCAGGAACACGCCCGCGGCGACGAAACCGCCGAAGGTGGCCTTCTCCCAGGGAGGAATGACCCTGGCCGGAACGAGGAACGGGATCGACGCGGTGTCCGTCCCGTCGTCGAGGCCGAGCTCCCACGGACCGGGCCGGTCGACCCGCAGCAGCGCCGGATGGGCGCCGGGCTTCCCGTCCAGCTGAACGGTGGTCTCGGAAAACGTCGTCCCGGCCGTCGACGCGCGCAGTTTCAGTGTGCCCGGCTCGCTTCCGGCGTGCGTGACGACGTCGACGTGCAGCGGGCCGGGCGCGATGTCCATCCGCCGCAGCACGATCGTGAGATCCCGGGTGCCGAGCGTCTGCGCGACCTGGACGTCCGCGCCGCTCGACACGCCGTCCGCCCGGGCCGTGCCGCCCAGCAGCAAAGACGCCAGCGCGCAGAGCACGAGTACGCGGGCGATGACCAACGGCGCCGCGCGCCGCCCCCTCGGTGAATTCCCCATCGTGGCCGAAGGTAACGGCGGACGCCGGGGAAAGCGTCACGGCGCGGGGTGAACCCGGGTCCCCCGTGAAGGGGATGGAGGCCCTTACCCTGGGTGGGGGGCACCACCGAGGAAGCGGTAGGCGCGCGGATGCGCCCGGAACCAGACATTCAGCCTGCCGATCCGGCGCACGAGCGAGGACCGCAACGTCACCGGCACGAACCCGACCGTCACTCTCACGACTCTGCGGAACCGGTCGAACCGGCGCTGCTCTTCGTCTGTCCACTGTAGACCGAGACGCTCGCGCAGCGCGGGCTGAAGGGCGCCGCGCAAGAGGAACATCTGCTCCCGTCGCAGCCTCGCCCAGAGTCCGTCGGGCAGCCACCGCAAGGGCTTCTCCACCGTCCGGATCGTCTCGAACAGCGTCGAGATCGTCTCGTTCGGGCCGAAGCCGTCGATCGTTTCCGCGTAGTAGCGCTCGAATTCCGGCCACGTCGACGGCATGTCCTGTTCGCGGAGGCCGAGAAGGCGTCCGACGTCGCACAGCTGCGCGTAGTACTCGTCCAGTTCGGACGCGGTCATCGGTTTGCCGTAGAACCGTTGCGTGTCAACGGGAGCCATGACGAGCGTGGCGTGCACCCAGGCGTACGCGCGCGGGTTCAGCGCGCTGTAGCGGCGCCCGTCGTCGTCGACCCCGGTGAAATCGCGATGCAGCGCGCGCAACCGGTCCGCTTCGTAGCGGGCGCCTTCCGGGCCGCCGTAGATGTAGATCGACAGCGACGCGGCCGTGCGCATCAGCCGCGTCCACGGATCCTCGACGTAGTCCGAATGATCCCGCACCCCGGCCGCGACGACCGGATGCGCGACCTGCAACACCAGCACCTGCTCCGCCAGCAGGCCGGCCCGGAAGTCGCCGAAGTACCGCCACGCCGCCGTCCCCTTGACGATCGGGGGACTGCTCACGACGCGCCGCGGACGAGCATCATCAGCGACTGCGCCACCTCGACGCCGTCGTCGCCGGTGGCCAGCCTGCGCAACTGCAGCCCGGCGATCAGCGCCACGACCGGCCCGGTCAGCCGGTCCGGCGAGGGCACCCCGAGCGTTTTCAGGATCACCAGCGCGAGTTCGTCGTAGGCGGCGAAACACCGCGCGGCCGCGTCCTGGAGCCCGGGGTCGCGCGCGGCCTGCAGGTACAGCTCGTGCGCGCCGAGTTCGTCGGTGCCGAACGGGAGCTGCGAGATGACCTGCTCGACGACCGACGCGGCCTGCTCGACGCTCAAGCCCTGCTCGCGGTAGGTGTCCACGAAGCCGGTCAGCTTCGTGGTCTCCTCCTCGACGAACAGCAGCATCGCCTCGCGCAGCAACGCCGTCTGGCTGGGGAAGTGGTAGGTCAGCGTGCCTGGCGAGACGGCGGCCGCGGTCGCGATCCGGCGGTTGGTCAGCCCGCCGACACCCTGTTCCCCGACCACCTTGAGCGCGGCGTGGAGGATCGTCTCGCGGGTGTTCACCAAACGGTCTCGGGCTTGCGGTCCTGCCACCGTTCGACCTCTTCCAGTTGCGCGGCCAGCGAGATCAGCCGTTCCTCCGCGTGCGAGGGGCCGAGCAGCTGACCGCCGAGCGGCAGGCCTTCCGGGCTCAGCCCGGCGGGGACGTTGACCCCCGGCCAGCCCAGCACGTTCCACGGCCAAGCGTAA
This sequence comes from Amycolatopsis thailandensis, assembly GCF_042723255.1. Taxonomy (NCBI): domain Bacteria; kingdom Bacillati; phylum Actinomycetota; class Actinomycetes; order Pseudonocardiales; family Pseudonocardiaceae; genus Amycolatopsis; species Amycolatopsis thailandensis. The sequence goes on along the minus strand of NZ_JBHXJK010000006.1, from coordinate 12,221 downwards.
GGGCACGCGGCGATCATGGCCTGGTCGGTCTGCCAGCCGGTGAGCTTGTCGAAGGTGCCGATCCGCGGCGGCGGGGTCGCGGTGGTCGGCGTGAGCACGACGTCCACCCGGCCGAACACCGAGCCGATCTGCCGTTGCAGCAACGGTTCCGTGGCCCTGGCGAGCCGCAGCGCCGGTCCGGCCAGCGCCGAGCCCTGCCTCGCGTTGGCCCGCGTGCGCGGGTCGAGCCGCCCCTGGTCCGGGACGCGACGGGACCAGTCACGCACGCCGACCAGCGAACGCGGCAGGAAGGTGAGGCCGATCAGCCGGTAGTCGGGTTCGATCTCGACGATCTCGTGGCCGAGTTCGGCGAACCGCTCCGCGAGCCGGACGACGGCCGCGTGCGCGTGCGGGTCGAGCCGGGTTTTCGTGGCGGTGAAGGGGATCCTGGTGGACAGGCCGATCCGCATCCGGCCCGGTTCGCGGCGTGCGGCCGACTGGAACGCGGTCCCGGTGCCCGCCGCGACGTCGAGCAGCAGGGCCGCGTCGGCGACGGTGCGCGCGAGCGGGCCGACCACGGTCAGGCCGTGGAAGAGTTCGCGTTCGGTCGGGACGCGGCCGCGCTGCGGTTTGATCCCGACCAGATCGGTCCACGCGGCCGGGATCCGGATCGACCCCGCCCCGTCGGAACCCAGCGCGGCGGCGATCACCCCCGACGCGATGGCCGCCGCCGCGCCGCCCGAGGAACCGCCCGGGGTGCGCTCGGTGTCCCACGGATTGCGGGTCGCGCCGAACGCGGGGCCTTCGGTGAACGGCCATTGGCCGAGTTCCGGGGTGTTGGTCTTGCCGATGAGCACCGCGCCCGCCCCGCGCAGCGCGGCGACGGGCGGGGAATCCGTTGTCGCGAGGGAGAAGTCGCCTTCGCAGCCGAACGCGGTCGGCAGCCCGGTGACGTCGAGGTCGTCCTTGATCGCGGTGGGAACGCCGAGCAGGGGAGCGGTCTCCCCGGCGGCAAGCCGTCGGTCGGCCTCCTCGGCCTCGCGAAGGGCCTCTTCGGGGCGAAGGCTTTTGAAGGCGTTGAGAGTCGGCTGACTGGCTTCGGCCTTTTCGAGCGCCAGGTGCGTGAGCTCGACTGACGTCGTGGCCCCGGCGGCGAGCAGCGAGGCCTGTTCGGCCAGTCCCGTGAAGGCGAGTTCCGGTTTCGACGTGGTCATGGCTCCCCCTTTGCCGCTCTCGTTCGTTCAAACGAACGATACCACCGGGTAACCTCGATCGCCGCTCCTCGGTGTGGTTACGTGACCTGCATGAACCTGGACCGCTTCCCCCGCGTCGACCTCGGCGGCTACCCGACGCCGCTGCATCCGGCACCCCGGCTGGGCGAAGCCCTCGGCTTGCCGAACCTGCTGCTCAAGCGGGACGACGTGCATCCGCTCGGCGTGGGCGGCAACAAACTGCGCAAACTCGAATTCCTGCTGGGTGCGGCGATCGAGAACGGCGCCGACACGGTGATCACCTTCGGCGCCTTGCAGACCAACCACGGCCGCCAGACCGCCGCGGCCTGCGCGAAGCTCGGGTTGCGGTGCGAGCTCGTGCTCACGGCGAAGGTCCCTCGCGACGGCGACGCGTACGAGCGGTCCGGCAACGTGTCCCTCGACCATCTCTTCGGCGCGAACGTGCACGTCTGCCGCGACGGCGAGGAGACCGGCCGGACCTACGACCGGCTGATCACCGAGGCCGCGGCCGAGGGGCGCAAGGTGGCCACGTTCCCGGTCGGCGGCTCCGACGGCGTCGGGGCGCTCGGCTACGTGGCGGCCGCGCGGGAGCTCGCCGGGCAACTCGCCGGACTGGGTGTCACCAAGGCACGGCTGGTCGCGCCGCACGCCAGCGGCGGGACGTCCGCCGGGCTCGTCGTCGGAACGGCGGACCTGGACTGGCTGACGCTGGACATCGCTTGCGTCAGCCATCCGGTCGACGAAGCCCTCGACAACCTGGCCGATCTCACCATCGCGGCCTCCGTGCTGCTGGGGAGCGAGCCGCCGTCACTCGACGGCCTGCATCTCGACGACCGCACGATCGGCCCCGGCTACGGGATCCCGACCGCCGGCACGTGGGAGGCGGTACGGCTTTTCGGTCGCACGGAAGGGATCGCGCTCGATCCCGTGTACACCGGCAAGGTGGGCGCCGCGATGGTCGAGTGGGCCGCCGAAGGCCAGTTCGCGGCCGACGAGCACGTTGTCTTCCTGCACACGGGCGGGCTGCCCGGTCTTTACGGGTACGCCCCCGAATTCACCGACGCGGTGAGCCGCTGACGCGACCTTCAGCATCCCGGCGATCAGGATCACGTGCGCCACCAGGGAAAGCCGTTGCGTGACACCGACCGGCACGACGTCGGTCAGCGTCTTGAAGAACGGGATGTCGGCCAGGCGCACGAAGATGAAGCTGAGCCCGAAGACGACCAGCCCGGCCGCGCTGCCCCAGGCCAGGCGGCCGATCTGCCTGGCCGCCGGGGTGCCGCGCAGGTTGTCGCGCAGGGTGAACCCGGCGGCGGGCAGACTGAGGAACGCGATGAGGCACGCGTAGAGGTGGATCTCGCCGCTGACCGGGTCCGGGTACTCGGGGTAGCTCGCCGGGAAGATCGCGGCCGCCGCCAGTCCCAGCGACCACAGCACGAACAGCAGTTTCGTGGTGCGGCCGAGCGGGATCCCGGCCGCGGCCAGCGCGCCGAGCGCGGTGAGCGAGCCGATGGACAGGGAAAGCACGCTGGCCCCGAGCATCCCGGTGCCGCGGTCGACGTAGGCGTAGCTGGACAGCGTGTCGAACACCGGATCGCGTGAGCTGATCAGGTGGAGCACGACCATGGTGAACAGAGCCCAGCCGATGGCGGCGCCCGACGCGATGAGCCAGGGTCTGGCCCGCGGTCTCTCCCCAGGGAACGTCATGCGTCCAGCCTGCTCGCGCGGGCGCGGATTTCCGATCCGGGAAGCCCCCGGTTCTACCCTGGGGCTACCCCGAACTCGACCAGTACCAGTAGCTGGTCATCGTGCCTTTTCGCGCGGGGCCAGCGGGCGCCGTCCGGGTCCTGTTTCTCCGCCGTGCGCACCGCGTCGAGGACCGCGTCCGGGCCACGCTCGCGGCTGAGGGCGAGCACTTCCGGCCAGTCGAACAGGTCGTACTCGTCGACCCCGATGGAGACGCCGTCGGTCGCCAGAAGCAGGGCTTCGACCTCCGAGCGCGGCCAGCTGCGGCGGACGGCTTCGTCGGCCGCCTTCGGTTCCGCTTCGGCGACCCAGAAGCCGCCCGGCGCGTTGCGTTTCGCGCGGACGTCGGCGCCGGTGCGGAGCTGACCGCTGTCACGAAGCGAAACCAGCCTGTCGTCGGTGAGCGGGTCCGGGCCCGAGGGACCGAAGGCGATGATGGGGCTGTCGGCGAGCACCAGCGCGTCGACGGACTCGTCCGTCCAGCGCGCGATCGCGACCGTGCTCGACGGCGATCGTCCCGGTTCGAGGCCTTCGCGACCCGCGACGTCGGCGATCGATCCGGCCAGCAGGACCGCGAGGTCCGCTTCGGGTTCCGCGGTCAGCGCCTGCGACAGGCTGCGCACGAGCAGGCCCGCGTACCAGCCGCCGGACGGCAGATCCGGTCGCGGCGCGGTCGCTCCGTCGAGCACCACCACGGCGTTGCCGAGTACGGCGACGTGGTCTTCGGTCGGGCGCGACGCTCCGTCCGCACCTACTCCGTCCCTTTCCGCCACTGCGATTTCGACCATGGCCAGACCCTAACTGTCAACTGAGGTTGACGCGGGCGAGATGTCAACGTAGGTTGACGTCATGACCGAAGCGACAGATCTGGCCGCGCGAGCCGGTGACCGCGATCCCCGCGTGGGATTGCGCGCCGTCGCCGCCTTGCGTCGGCTGTTGGAACAACTCGAAGCCGTGCAGGTCCGCAGCGCGCGGGTGCACGGCTGGTCCTGGCAGGAGATCGCGGCCGAGCTGGGGGTCAGCAGGCAAGCGGTGCACAAGAAGTACGGGAGGCACTGATGTTCGAACGGTTCACCACCGAACTCCGCGAGGTCGTCATCGGCTCGCAGCTCGTCGCGGCGGACGAAGGCGCGCCCCACATCGATCCGCTGCATCTGCTCACGTCACTGGCCCGGCGCGCCGGCGTGCTCACCGCCTTGGGCTGTCCCGCGGACGAACTGGCCGACGACCTCCGGCGAATCCGCCGCCGGGGCGGCATGAGCGACGCCGACGTCGAAGCCCTGAGCGGCTTCGGCATCGACGTCGAGCACATCGTCGAGCGGGTCGAGCAGACCCACGGACCCGGCGCGCTTGCCGGTGGGCAGCGCGCCGGACGTGGTCATCGGCCCTTCACGCCGGAGGCGAAGAAGATGGTGGAGCGGAGTTTTCGTGAAGCCGTCGACGTCGGCGGCAAGCGCATCGAAAGCGAGCATCTCCTGCTCGCGCTGACCGCCGTTCCCGGTGTGGCCGCCGACGTCCTCGCGCAGCGTGGCATCGACTACCTGGCCGTGCGGCGCCTGCTTGAGCAACGCGCCGCCAGCTAGTGATCGGTCCCCAATCACGCGTGCTTGAAGCCGGATCTCGCGTGCTTGAAGCCGTGACTCGCGTGATCACACCCCGCACACGCAAGTCACGTCCCCAATCACGCGAGTCACGGCTCTGATCACGCGAGTCACGTCCCCAATCACGCGAATCACGGCTCTGATCACGCGAGTCGCGTCCCCAATCACGCGAGTCTCGCGCTCGGCTACGCGGCGGAGCGCTCCCGCCACACGACATACGGCAGGAAAGCCTGCGTCAGCGGCCCGATGGCCAGCGCGTAGAGCACAGTGCCGACACCGACGGTCCCGCCGAGCAGCCAACCCGCCGCGAGGACGGTGATCTCGATCAGGGTCCGGACGAGGCGGATCGACTTGCCCGTCCGGGCCGCGAAACCGGTCATCAGCCCATCACGAGGGCCGGGGCCGAGCCGGGCACCGACGTAGATCGCGGCGGCGAGGCCGTTGAGCACGACCCCGGCGACCAGGTTGAAGAGCTGCCAGCCGAGGACGTCCTGGTCGGGCAGGAAGAGCCGGACCAGGTCGACGGTGAGCGAGATGACCACGATGTTGGCGAGCGTCCCGATCCCGGGCCGCTGCCGCAGGGGGATCCACAGCAGGAGTACCAGGACCGAAGCGATCGCGGTGACCGTGCCGAACGAGAGCCCGGTGAGCTTCATCAGACCTTCGTGGAGCACGTCCCACGGGTCGAGTCCGAGTCCCGACCTGGTCAGCATGGCCATGCTGCCGCCGTAGAGGGCGAGCCCGCCGACGAGCTGGAGCGAGCGGCGGGTGGTGTCCTGGGAGATGCCGACTGGTCTGAGGTCGAGTTTAAGTGCCACGAGTGCACCATCAGGGGTAAGTGGCTACCTTGACCATGGCCAATCTGGAACAATTGGCCTTATGGAACCGCTGATCCCGCTGACTGGACGCGTTTCGGGGCCGAAATTGGCCATTTTGCTGGGGAGTTGGCGCCAGAGTGGTTCTCGACACGGTGCCGCGGATCTCGCGGCGGCTGTCGAGCTCCTGGTCCTCGACGGCAGGCTCCCGCTCGGCACGAAACTCCCGGCCGAGCGGGAGCTCGCCGACGCGCTGGACGTCAGCCGCACGCTGATCGGCGCCGCGCTGGACAAACTGCGGGCCGACGGGCTGGTCGCCAGCCGGCGCGGGGCCGGGTCCTGGATCGCGTCTCCCGGGGGCAGGGGCCGCGACGCGATCCTGCCGTCCGGGGAGGACCTCATCGACCTGGCCCAGGCCTGCCCGCCCGCCATCCCTGGCCTGGTCCCCGCGGTGGACGCCGCGCGGAAGGCGTTGGTGGACCACCTCGGCGAAAACGGCTATCACGTGCGCGGCCTGCGGATCCTGCGCGAGCGGATCGCCCGCCGCTACACCGAGCGCGGGCTGCCGACCAACGCCGACCAGGTGATGGTCACCAACGGCGCGCATCACGCGTTCGTGCAGGTCCTGCGCATGCTGGCCGGTCCGGGTGACCGCGTGCTGGTCGAGCAGCCGACGTATCCGAACGCGCTGGAGGCCATCGCCGCCGCACACGCCATCCCGGTTCCGGTGCCGCTCGACCCGGCCACCGGCTGGGACGTCGTCGGGATCGAGGCCGCGCTGCGGCAGTCCGCGCCGAGGCTCGCGTACTTCGTCGCGGACTTCCAGAACCCGACTGGTCTGCGGATGAAGGCGACCGACCGGGAGCGGCTCGCGGCCGCGCTGAGCCGCGCGCGGACGCCCGCGATCATCGACGAGACGCTGGTCGAGCTGGACCTCGAAGGTGATCCGGCCGACGGGCCGCCACCGCTGGGCGCGTTCGCGGGCGACCTGGGCATCACGATCGGTTCGGCGTCGAAGTCGCACTGGGCCGGGCTGCGGCTCGGCTGGATCCGCGCTTCCGAGGACGTCATCGGCAGGCTGATCGCGGCCCGGTTCGCCGTCGACCTGGGCTCGCCGGTCTTCGAGCAACTGGTCCTCGCCGAGCTGCTCGACGACGGCGGGGCCGCGCTGGCACACCGTCGCGAGGAGACACTGGCCCTGCGCGACGCGCTGACCGGGGCACTGAACTGGTACTGCCCCGATTGGACGTTCACCGTGCCGCCCGGCGGGCTTTCGCTGTGGTGCCGTCTCCCGGAGCCGATGAGCACGCGCCTGGCCGTCGCCGCGGCGGGACACGGGGTGCAGGTGGCGCCGGGTTCGAGGTTCGGTGTCCACGGTGGACTGGAGCGCTGGCTGCGCCTGCCGTACTCGCTTCCGGCCGACAGGCTGTTCGAGGCCGTACGGCGGCTGGGCGCGGCCGCCGCTTCGGTGGCCGCGACACCCGCCACGGCCGCTCCGGTGGCCGTCCAGGTCACCTGATTCCCGCATTTCGTCCTCTGAATGCGGTAGTTGCACGCGCAAGGACCGCATTCAGAGGACGAAATGCGTAGGGGCGGAAACGGAAATAGCCGGTGCGCCGGCGGGGCGGCCGATGCTCCAGGGAGGGCATCGGCGCCGCACGACCAGCGCACCGGCTATCCGGCCCGCCTGCGAGGTCGAGACCTCGCAGGCGGGCACCGCGGCGGTTACCCGGCACAGCCCCTCGACGTGCCGGGAACCGCCCGCGGTTCAGGCGGACTTCGAGCTTGGCCGGCTCCTGCTCGGCGCGGTGAGCAGAAGCCCCCGAAGTCCACCCGGTGCTGGTCCCGGCGCCGCAGGGGCAGCGCGGCGCCGGGGCCGGGATCCGAACCGGCCGGGCGCGGTCGGCCGTTCGGAAAGACAAAGGGGATGCCTGAAAGAGGGCAGGCGAAAAGAGACTCGAGCCGAGGACTTCAAGGGACGTCGAAACCCGAAGTTGATCTTGGTTTGGACGTGGTTCTCCCCGGCGACCCGGTCAGGTCAGTCGGGGGAGGTGGCGGGAAGCGCGGCTTCCCGGCCGGTGCGCTCGCCTTCGTGGTCGCAGCCGGCTCCGAGGAGCTTCAGTTGCGTGGCGGACATTCCGGAGTCGAGCACGGCGAGCGGCCCGCGGCCGCCGCCGGAGTGGTCGTGCCCGGGCTGAGCGCTCGTCGTGGGCGCGACCGGGGTCGCCGGGGTGTTCGGCAGGCCACCACCGCCGCCGCCCGAGCCGCCGCCGTCCGGGAACGCGTGCGTGTCGGACGTGGGCGCGGCGGGGGCGGGCTTGGCGTCGGTCTTGAGCTGCACCGGCAGCGCGGTGACGCGGTGGTTCTGGACGGCGGGCGCCGGTGTGGGCGTCGTGGCGGGGACGAACGGGCGCGGATCCGGCGTGGTCGGCTCGGGCGCGGGCGTCGTGGCTGTCTTGGCCGGGACGGCGATGGTGACCGAGCCACCCGCCGACTGGCCGGAGCCGCCGCCGAAGACGGGGTCGAGCACGTCGCCGGCGCCCGGCAGGAGCCCCGGAGTGCCCGATCCGCAGCACGGACCCGGTTTGACGATCGGTTCGACGACGTGCTCGCCGATTCCGCCGACGACCCCGCCGACGGTTTCGACGACTCCACCGACCGTGTCCGTGACGAGATTCAGTACGCCGCCGAGGAGACCGCCCAGCAAACCGCCGGACGACTGGGGCTTCGCGGTCTTCTTTTCCGGTTCCGGAGAAGAAGACTTCTCGACGGAACTCGCGGCCGAAACGGCCTTTTCCTCAACCGTGCTCTCGGAAGACGTGGCCTCGGGCTCCTTGCTCGAAACAGGAGCGGGCTCTTCCTTCGGGGATTCGGTCTTCGGGGTTTCGGCGGGTTTCGTGGTCTCGGTCGCACTGGAGTCCGAAGTGGACTCCTCGGGGGTAGTCGTTTTCCCGGATCCCGCTTCGTTCGCGGGCTGGACCACGGAGGTCTCCGGTGTCACGGCGGTCTGTTCTTCGGCGGAAGCCGGGGTGGAAAGGACGGCGCCGAGAAGCCATCCCGTGAGCGCGAGCCCGCCCGCGAAAAGAATTCGCAAGCCGGTCTTCGGTGAGGTGAGGCCGTGACGGGACACGACTGCCGCACCACTCACAGCAATCACCACCGTCCGCGCCTGAAACCCACGTTCTCCGCGTGAGTTCGATCTTTCTTGGGGTCTCTTCCGGTCAGGTCGCAGTTCCCCCGGGGCTGCACCAGTTTTAGCACCGGAGGCGAGTGTTTCACTTAAGCCGCCGTCGATCCAGCCCGTTAGGCGGAACGACGCAACCGGCTCCGGTGCATGGAGTACCGAAGTTGATCACTCTCGGTGTGTGCCGAGCGGCCATCCGGGCCCGGGTGGAACTACTCAAATCCTTGGTGACCTGACCTTTTCCGGATCCCTGCTGCGGTGTGTGCCGTCGAAGTCGCGTTCGGTGATCGACGCGGCGGTCGCGGGCCGTCTGGAGAGGAGAGTCCGGGATGTGGGACGTGAAAGCGGTTTCGGCGGCGGTGCTCGGCGCGCTGAAGACCTATCGCCTGACCGAATCGGACGCTCACGATGTCTGTCAGGATGCGTGGCTGGAACTGCTCCGCGCGCCGGGCGTGCTACGCGACGAAGCGAAACTCGGGGCTTGGCTGACAACCACCGCGCGGCGCCGCGCGGTCCGGATGATCACCAGGAACAGGCGCGAAAATCCGCGCCCGCTCCGGGACGCCGAACTGACCCCGGGTGTCGGGCCGACCCCGGAGGCCGTGGTCGTCCGCGCCGAGATCGACCGCGCGCTCTGGGCGGCGGTCGACCTCCTGCCGGACGTCCACCGGCGCCTGATGTGGCTGCTCGCGTACCGGCCGGAACTGTCCTACGCGCAGCTCGCGGGGGAACTGGGGATCAGTCCGGCCAGTGTGGGCAGGTTGCGAAGACGGTGTCTGGACAGGCTCGGACGCATCCTCGAAAAGGGCGGCTGGGCGTGACGGACATCGGACGAGTCACTGGAGTTTGCGCAATCGGGTGACCGCTTCGTCGATTACCTCGTTGCGCTTGCAGAACGCGAACCGCAGCAGGTGTTTCCACTCTTCCGGGTGATCGGTGAACACCTTTACGGGCACGGCCGCCACCCCCACTCGTTCGGGGAGCTGCCAAGCCAGTTCGGCGGCGTCGTCGAAGCCGAGCGGACGCACGTCGACGCAGACGAAGTACGTCCCCGCGGTCGGCCGGACGGCGAACCCGGCCTCCGCGAGACCGGCCGCGAGCCGGTCCCGTTTGGTTTGAAGGCTCGTGCGCAGCTCCTCGGCCCAGGGCACCTCGTGGTCCAGCGCGTAGGCGACGGCCGGCTGGAACGGCCCGCCCGAGACGAAGGTGATGAACTGCTTCGCGGCCTTCACCGCCGCGACCAGTTCCGGGCTCGCGCAGACCCAGCCGATCTTCCAGCCGGTGCAGTTGAACGTCTTGCCCGCGCTGGAGATCGAAACCGTGCGATCGCGCATGCCGGGGAAGGTCGCGAGCGGGAAGTGCTCGGCGTCGTCGAAGACCAGGTGCTCGTACACCTCGTCGGTGATCGCGATCAGGTCGTGCTCCACGCAGAGCGCGGCGACGGCTTCCAGTTCGGCGCGGGTGAACACCGTGCCGGTCGGGTTGTGCGGCGAGTTGATCAGGATCGCCCTGGTCCGGCCGGTCACCGCGGCGCGCAGGCCCTCGACGTCCAGCGCGAACCGGCCGTCGCGTTCCACCAGGCCGACGACACGGCGTTCCGCGCCCGCCATGGCGACCGCGGCCGCGTACGAGTCGTAGTAGGGCTCGATGACGATGACCTCGTCGCCCGCCTGCGTCAGCGCGATCAGCGACGCCGCGATGGCCTCGGTGGCACCGGCGGTGACCAGGATCTCCGTGTCGGGGTCGTACTCGACGCCGTACCGGAGACGATGGCGCGCGATCGCCGCGCGCAACTCCGGCCGTCCGGGACCCGGCGGGTACTGGTTCGCGCCCCCGAACAGCGCGTTCTTGGCGGCGTCGAGCATCCCGGCGGGCCCGTCGGTGTCGGGGAACCCCTGGCCGAGGTTGACGGCTTCGTGGCGGACGGCGAGTGCCGTCATCTCCGCGAAGATGGTCGACGTGAAGGGCTGGAGGCGGGGTACGAGGAGAGGTTCGCGCACGATCAGCCATCCTCACGGACAATGGCCGTGTGGAGCAACTGACGCCCGCCAAGGTGACCCCAGCCGATCCGCCAGGTGGAAGCGCCGCCGAGGAGGAGAAGCGCCGCGGCCTGCGCAAGATGAAGATGGTCGCGCTGTCGTTCCTGCTCGGGGCGACGGTGATCTTTTTGCTGACCAGCTGGGCCGAGGCCGCGGGCTGGCCGGGCTGGGTCGGCTACGTCCGCGCCGCCGCCGAAGCCGGGCTGGTCGGCGCGCTCGCCGACTGGTTCGCGGTGACGGCGCTGTTCCGGCATCCGCTGCGGATCAAGATCCCGCACACCGCGATCATCCCGAACAAGAAGGACGCGCTGGGCAGCAGCCTCGGCGACTTCGTCGGCTCGAACTTCCTGTCCGAGTCCGTGATCCGCGAGAAGCTGAGCCGGGTCGAGGTGTCGAAGCGGCTCGGCGGCTGGCTTTCGCAGCCGAAGAACGCCGAACGCGTGACGTCCGAACTGGCCACCGTCGTACGGGCCGCGGTCAAGGTGCTCCGTGACGAAGACGTCCAGGCGATCATGGAACAGGCCGTGGTCAAGCGGATCGTGGACAAGCCGTGGGGCCCGCCGCTCGGGAAGATCCTGGAAGGCGTGTTCGCCGACGGGGCGCACCACAAGCTGGTGGACCTGATGTGCGACCGCGCCTACGAATGGGTGCGGGACAACCACACGACGATGCTGCGCGTGGTCTCGGACCGGGCGCCGAGCTGGTCGCCGAAGTTCGTCGACGAGATGCTCGCGGACAAGGTCTACGGCGAGGTGCTGTCCTTCGTGTGGGCGGTGAAGACCGACGTCAACCACCCCATGCGGCTGGCGCTGGACAAGTTCCTCGGCGAGTTCGCCCAGGACCTCCAGACCGACCCCGAGGTGATGGCGCGCGCCGAGCAGGTCAAGGCCCAGATGCTGGGGCACGACGAGGTGCAGAAGCTGATCGGCTCGGCGTGGGCGACGGCGAAGGAGATGCTCCTCAACGCCGCCGAGGACCCGTCGAGCGAGCTGCGGCGCCGCGTGCGCACCGGCCTCGAGACCCTCGGTGAACGGCTGGTCTCCGACGACCAGATCCGGTCCAAAGTGGACACCTGGGTGGAGGGCGCGGCGGCGTACGTCGTCACCCACTACTCCAAGGAGATCACCACGATCATCACCGACACCGTGGAGCGCTGGGACGCCGAGGAGACCTCGCGCAAGATCGAGCTCCAGGTGGGCCGGGATCTCCAGTTCATCCGGATCAACGGCACGGTGGTCGGCGCGCTCGCCGGACTGGTCATCTACGCCGTCGCGCAGCTGCTCTTCTGAGTCTTCGGCATATACCACACTCCGGAGGCCTCACCGGGAGTTGTCCACAGGAAGTGGAGTCATCCCCAGGGTTATCCACAGCTTTTCACGTCTTTGGCCTAACGCTGTGCACAACCCCTGGGGGTAACTCGGGGGTGGGTGACCCCAGAAGTTGTGGTCGTTCGGGTCCGGATGGGTCGTGACGCAGGGCGGTGGCGCGGCGGGGCCGAGTCGGGTTCAGATGGTCGGGTGTGGAGGATTTGGGGCGCTCAGCGTCCCAAAAACACCACGGACCGGGAACAGCTTAGTCTCGGTTCCGGATGAAACACGTGCTGGAGGCCCGTGCGGTCGACGGGG